>DCCL01000163.1:0-4453 GCA_002313795.1 Faecalibacterium prausnitzii | reverse complement strand
AGAGGGGGGGGGGGGACACTGTAAATGATAAATTCATCCAAAATGATGGATGTAAAAAATGGGGAGGTTGTTTTTATGAAACTGTGGAAAAAAGCGGCGGCTGTTGCTTTGGCAGCTGTTATGTCTCTCACCCTGCTGACTGGCTGCTCTGGCGGCGGTGGCGGCAGTGTATCTATTGGTGATTCGGTTGACGACACAAATGGTACTGTTGTGGGAACTGAGGACGCCGATGTGCTTATCAAGTGGACACAGGAGTGTGCAGCGGAACAAGGCTTAGAGTTGACGAAAGATGACGAACTGACGGAAGCTGTGAAGGTTCTGTGTGAGTATGATTCTAAGATGGCGGAGGCAGAAGCAAATAATGATATAGAACTTGTCCAAAAGCTGATGGAAGAGTACGCTACAAAACTCCAGTAACTTAAAGAAGGAAGAGAATGTGATTTTCTTGTAGCCACTTCAGGTGACCCGACAAATCAATTTTTGAAGGCACATTCAAGGCTGGCGTGAGAGAATGGCTCCCGAATGCTCTGAAGAAGTTCAAAAATAAGCCGACAAAAATCGGAGGTGCCGTGTATCTTAATGAAGAAGGCACTCGGGGATGTTGGCTTGTTCTGACGGATACATAAAATATAAAAAGTAGAAATGGGGCTGTCGCATATGCGGCGGCCTCATTTTTATATACGAAACAGATGAGACTGTCCCAAAAGGAAACACTTTTTTTGCGTCAAATGGGGCAGAATGATAAAAGCGATGGAGAAGTTGCACAATGAAAGCCCGCATCCTTTTAGCAGATGTCACAAATTTGTCTTACATTTATGAAAATTTGCTAAAAGTGAACGGAAAATTGATTGAACTTTACAGCCATTTTGATTATAATGGGCAGTAAAGAACCTTTGGCACCGCAGGAAACACAGGGGAGGGAAGGCCGGACAATGAAGGGCTGGTACAAGGCACTGGAAGATATCGTCTGGCTGACTCAGCTGGGGCTGAATATGCTTCTGCCGCTGGTGATGTGTCTGGGCGGCTGCTGGTGGGCCGTGACCCACTGGGGCTGGCCCATGTGGGTGTACCTGCCCGGTGTGCTGCTGGGACTTGCCTCCGGTGCACAGAACTTCTGGGCCTTCGCCAAGGAGCGGCTCAAGCGGGCGCAGAAAGACAAGCCCCGCCGGATGGGGTTTAACTCACATCAATGAGATAAGGGAGAATGCTTTCATGAAATTACAGCCGGAATCCAGAAAGGAACTGCTCCGCATCGCGGGCGGCACGGCGTTCTGCACCGTCATCATGTGGGTGCTGTTTGCGGCCCTCCACGTGGTGGAGTGGGTAAAATTTGACTACACCGTTATTCTGGCCAGTCTGGTGGGTGCCGCCGTTGCCATCGGCAACTTTGCAGGCATCTGCCTCGTGGTGCAGAAGATCATCGACGAGCCGGATGAGAAGCGCCGGAAGGCAAAGCTTCAGATATCCTATAACACCAGGATGCTCATTCAGGCACTGTGGGTGGTGGTGGCTATCGCGGCCCCCTGTTTCCAGCCCTTTGCCGGCGTCCTGCCTCTGTTTTTCCCGCGTGTCACCATTTATTATCTGCAAATAACGGGCAAGTACAAGCCGCTTGCACCCAAGGCAGAGCCGGTGGACGTCTCGGTGGAAGACGACCCCGGAACTGCCCCGGCGCAGCAGAGCACACCCGATGGAAAAGGGGGTGAAACGTAACAAATGGAACTGAACGGCGCAAAGATCCTGTATACCATCCATACCAATATCCCCGTTCTGGGCGACTTTAAGATCACCCAGACCCTTGTGAGCACATGGATCGTCATGGCGCTGCTCTCGGCTCTGGCCTTCTGGCTGGGGCGTGACCTCAAACTGGAAAACGTCTCCAAACGGCAGGCCGCCGCCGAGTTCATCGTGGAACGGCTGGATCAGTTCGTCCACGACAACATGGGCCATCACTTTGACCAGTTCATCCCGCTGGTGGGTGCCATCTTTGCACTCAGCATCGGGTGCAACCTCATCAGCGTGGTGGGCCTGTGGAGCCCCACGGCAGACCTGAACACCGAGGCGGCCTGGGCCATCGTGGTGTTCTGCATCATCATGTACTACAAGATCAAGACCAACGGCATCCTGGCCTACCTCAAGGGCCTGCTGGACCCCATCTTCCTCATGGCACCCATCAATGTGCTGTCGGAAGTGTCCACCCCTGTCAGCATGGCCTTCCGTCACTTCGGCAACATCCTGTCCGGTACGGTCATCTCCACCCTGCTGTACTGGGCACTGGCAAGCCTGAGCCATGTCATCTTTGGCTGGCTGCCCGGCTTCCTGAGCAACATCCAGCTGTTCCAGATCGGCATCCCGGCCTTTACGGGCCTCTATTTCGACTGGTTCGGCGGCTGCATCCAGGCGTTCATCTTCTGTACGCTGACCACTATCTTTATCAAACGTGCTGCCGGTGAGGAGTAAAGGCTCCCCGGCATCCCCCAAAACAAACATCTTTTAGGAGGACACTAACATGACTGACTTTCAATTCCTGGCCCGTGGTATCGCTCTGGCTGGCTGCGGCATCGGCGCAGGCTGTGCACTGATCGCTGGTATCGGCCCTGGTATTGGCGAAGGCAACGCCGCTGCTGCTGCCTGTGAGGCCGTCGGTCGTCAGCCCGAGTGCAAGAGCGACGTCACCAGCACCCTGATCCTGGGCGTTGCACTGTCTGAGACCACCGGTATTTACGGTTTCGTCACCGGCCTGCTGCTCATCTTCCTGGCACCCGGCATGTTCATGAACTACCTGCAGTAAGCGCTCCTTTCAGAGTCTGATTTCAAAAGAAAGGGGAGACGCTTATGCAACTTTATCAGGCATTGATCACGCTGGACGGCTGGACGTTTCTGGCCCAGATCTGCAACCTGATGATCCAGCTGGTCATCTTCAAAAAGCTGCTGCTGAACCCGGTCAAGAAAGTCATCGCGGAGCGCAAGGCCAAGGCGGACAGCCAGATCGCGGACGCAGAAAAGCTGCGCACTGAGGCCGAGGCCATGAAGGCGGAGTATGAGCAGAACCTGCAGAATGCCCGTACCGAGGCAAACCAGATCGTGGCTGCTGCCCAGAAGACCGCTGCTGCCCGCAGCGAGGAACTGCTGGGTGAGGCCCGGGCACAGGCTGCTGCCCTGAAGCAGAAGGCGGAAGCCGACATCGCTCAGGAGCGCAAGAAGGCTGTGAACGAGGTCAAGGACGAGATCGGCGGCATGGCGATGGAGATCGCCTCCAAGGTGGTCGAGCGCGAGATCAAGGAATCCGACCATCAGGATCTGATCGACGAATTTATCAAAAACGTGGGTGAAGCATCATGACCGAGACAGCAAGGATGTACGGCGGGAGCCTGTACGACCTGGCCGCGGAGGAAGGGCTGGAGGAACGCATTCTGGGTGAACTGGAAAGCGTCGTTTCCATCCTGAAAGGGAATGCGGACTATCTGCATCTGCTCAGCATTCCCAGCATTCCCAAGAAAGAGCGCTGCGCTCTGCTGGACGAAGCGTTCCGCGGGCAGGTGCACCTCTATGTGCTCAATTTTATGAAGCTGCTCTGCGAGAACGGCACCCTGCGGGAGCTGCCCGGCTGCGCCCGGGCCTATCGCCTGCGGTACAATGAGGCCCACGGCATCCTCGAGGCCACTGCGGTCTCTGCCGTGACCCTCACGCCCGACCAAGTCAAGCGCCTGCACGAGAAGCTGGAAGCTGTTACCGGCAAGCACATCGACCTGAAAACGAAGGTCGAGCCTGCCGTGCTGGGCGGCATCCGGCTGGATATCGAGGGCACTGAGCTGGACGGCACCGTTCAGAACCGGCTGGCAAGTCTGGGCCGGAACATCGCAGCAGCAACACTGTAAGAGATCACACGAAGCCCTTCGGAAAAGCAGAGAGCTGCAAGGCAGTGAGATGGCGTGTGCCGTCCTGCCGGAGGCTCTTCTCCTGAGAGGGCTGTCCACCCGAGAGTTTATAAAGAATTGAGTGGTGAAGACACAACAATGCAACTGAAACCTGAAGAGATCTCCAAGATCATCCGTGCTCAGATCAAGCATTATGAAAATGTCATCGAGCAGAGCGAGGTCGGCACGGTCATTCTGGTGGGCGACGGCATCGCCCGCGCCAGCGGTCTGGAAAAGTGCATGGCAGGCGAGCTGCTCCAGTTTGATAACGGCGAGTACGGCATGGCGCAGAACCTGGAGGAGAACACTGTCTCCATCGTTCTGCTGGGCACCGACGTCGGCATCAAAGAGGGCAGCACCGTCAAGCGCACCGGCAAGGTGGTGTCCGTCCCTGTGGGCGAGGCCCTCATCGGCCGCGTCGTTAACGCACTGGGTCAGCCCATCGACGGTGCAGGCCCCATCGAGGCCACCGAGTACCGCCCCATCGAGAGCCCGGCCCCCGGCATCATCGAGCGTCAGCCCGTCAAGGAGCCGCT
>DCCL01000254.1 GCA_002313795.1 Faecalibacterium prausnitzii | reverse complement strand
TCAATCATCGGAAAGGCAAATGCTAACTATGTTAAAAAAAGATTTTTGGTATGATTTACCCAAAGAGCTCATTGCACAGGAGCCTGCGTGCCCCCGTGATGCCGCACGGCTGATGGTCCTGAGCCAGAAAGACGACAGCATCCAGCACCGCATCTTCCACGACCTGCCTGAATATCTGGAACCCGGCGACCTGCTGGTGGTCAATAACTCCAAGGTGCTGCCGGCCCGTATCGTGGGCATCAAGCAGCCCACCGGCGCAGTCTGCGAGCTGCTGCTCCTGCGGCAGGTGAAGGGCGACCAGTGGGAGTGTCTGGCAAAACCCGGCAAGCGGATGCAGCCGGGCACCAAGGTCAGCTTTGGTGACGGTACCCTGACGGCAGTCGTGGACGAGACCCTGGAGGACGGCAACAAGTTCGTTACTTTCTCCTATGATACGGAGACTCTTTACGAGAAGCTGGACGAGTTCGGCAAGATGCCCCTGCCGCCCTACATCACCAAGCAGCTGGACGATCAGAGTCAGTATCAGACGGTCTACGCCAAGGAGCTGGGCAGTGCGGCCGCACCGACTGCCGGCCTTCACTTTACGCCGGAACTGATGGATGCCATCCGCGCCAAAGGCGTCAATATCACCGAAGTGACCCTCCATGTTGGCTTGGGCACCTTCCGTCCCGTGATGGAAGATGAGATTACCGACCATAAGATGCACAGCGAGTGGTACTCTGTTAGTGAGGAAACGGCACAGCTCATCCGGGACACCAAAGCCGCAGGCCATCGCGTCATCGCTGTGGGTACTACCAGCTGCCGTACTCTGGAAGCTGTCGCCGCCAAGTACGGCGAGATCCGCGCCTGCAGCGGCAATACTGATATTTTCCTGTATCCCGGTGTCAAGTTCAACTGCATCGATGGCCTTATCACCAACTTCCATCTGCCGGAGAGCACCCTCATCATGCTGGTATCCGCCCTCTACGGCTATGAAAAGACCATGGCGGCCTATAAGGTAGCTGTGGAGCAGAAATATCGCTTCTTCAGCTTTGGCGATGCGATGCTGATAGTATGATACAAGATTCGCGCTTTTTGCGATAATTGTATGTAGAGAAAAGTAAAGACCCGATGGCGATTATGCCGTCGGGTCTTTTGTCATTTCAGGATGAAAGTGTGTGAAAGGCCGTTCTTGAACACGATGGTTTGCACCCGGCCATCGTAGATTGTGATGCTCTCGATGATGCTCAGAACGAACGAGCGCAGGACCTCTCGCGATACAGTCGTTGCCAGCCGCTTGTAGTAGATATAGGTTCGGCCTGCGAGTTTCTGTGTCAGGATGAACTGGGATGCTGCATGAACGAACTCCTCGTCCGACACGTCCTTTGCGTCTGCATTGGACACGACCATGCCAATCTGCTCATTGACCTCGGCGAGCTGGCTCATCAGTTTTTCTCGCTGCATGATGTAGTCCTTCTGAGAGATTGCATCATCGGAGTACAGGTAGAGATTCTGAAGCCGTTCCACTGCCCGCTCGATCTTGAGCTTTTCGGTGTTCAGATTCTCCAGCTCGATGTCCGACACGACCGGCTTCTTCTTGACCTCAACGCTGCTGTCGAATGGAGCTTTCTCCGTCAACCCTGAGGCCAGCATATTGTAGAGAGCGTCCAGCCCAGCCCGCTCAATGCCCTCGACATCCCGGAAGACACTGCCTGAGAGCAGCATCTTTTCCATGTCCTCCACTGAGCCGATGCTGTCGAAGTTCTTCTGGACGTTCAGCATATTGAGAATGTAGTTGAATACGAACTCGCCCAAGACCACCTCGGATGTTGCCCTGCCATCGCACAAAGATTCGCTCCTGCGCTTTGTCGGGCAGACGTAGACCGACCAGCGGATACCCTCTGGGTCAGCCGGCCGGATGGTAGAGGTCATCGCATGGCCGCAGTTGCCACAGATGACCAGCCCGCCGAAGACGTGGACGTTTTTGTTCTTGGAGTACATACCACGCCGCTCGCATTCGAGCCTCCTGTTTTCCTCCAGAATCCGCGCGATTTCTTCCTTTTGCTCTCGGCTGATGATTGCCGGGTGGTGGTCCTTGACCGTAATCCACTCGGATTCCTTCTTCCGTTTCTGCCGGTCGCCGTCCTTCAGGACATTGTAGCGATAGTCGCCGCAGTAAAAGACGTTCCGCAGGATGATGAGTATGGTGGAAGGGGAGTAGGTACAGCCTGTCCGGGTGCGGTAGCCGTGGCCGTTGAGGTATCTGGCGAGAGAAACCAGCGAACGCTCCTGTTCGTACTTGTCGTGGATGATTTTGACCACTGCCGCCTCGCTCTCGTTGATGGTGAACGTCTTGGTTTCCGGGTCGTAGTCATAGCCCAGCGGGACGCGGCCACCGTTCCATTGGCCGTTTGCGGCTCTGGACAGCATTGCTGCCGTCACACGCTCCGATGTCATGTTGCGCTCCAGCTCCGCGAATACCAAGATGATCTTGAGCATGGCCTCGCCCATTGCAGAGCTGGTGTCAAACTGTTCGTTCTTGCTGACGAAGACCACGCCGAGCTGCTTCAGCTCGCTATACATGGTGGCGAAGTCCAGCAGATTACGGCTGATGCGGTCGATTTTCCAGACAAGGATGTGCGTGAACATCCCAAGCCGGACCTGCTGCATCATCTCCTGAAATTTTGGGCGGTCTGTGTTCTTGCCCGAATAGCCCGCGTCCTCATAGACAACGTAGTCCTCGGTGTTCAGGATGAGCCGAGCATAGTTGATGAGGTCTTGTCGCTGCATCGGCAGGGAGTCCTTGTCAATCTGGTGCAGGGTCGATACGCGGGTGTATATTGCCACGCGGGGCTTATCTGGCAGTTTTACCTTTGCCATGTTCTGTCACTCTCCATCTAAAGCTAAAATAAGGCTCTCTAAGGCCATCTTCAACCGATTCAACAACTTTCCCACATCAGGAGCCAAAACGCTTCCAACACAGCTCTCTCACGCGGATATGGCTGACCCGCTGGAAAATTCAAATTCTCCATACAAAAATGACCGTCTGATTTTGTCAGGCGGCCATTTTCATATACAGG
>DCCL01000123.1:275-3075 GCA_002313795.1 Faecalibacterium prausnitzii | reverse complement strand
TAGCTTTTTGTGATTTCTACTACCTCCTTGAGCCGTGCCCGCGCCTCGGAAAAGCAGTGCTTTTCTGGTTCTCTTTTGGCACGCAAAAGAGAACTTTCCTTCCGTTACTCCTCCCACCGATAACCATATCCCCACACGGTAAGGATATGCGTCGGGTGGCTGGGCTCGTCCTCCACCTTCATCCGAAGGCGGCGGATATTCACATCCACGATTTTGACGTCACCAAAATAGTTCTCGCCCCAGACGCCCTTCAGGATGCGCTCCCGCACCAGCGCCACGCCGGGATTGCGGAAGAACAGCTCCATGATCTGGAACTCCACCTGGGTCAGCTCAATGGGCTGGCCTGCCTTGAGCAGCACGCGGCGGTTCTCGTCCAGCACAAAGCTGCCGCTTACCAGCGAAGAAGGGGTCTGCTCCTCTGCATCCCCACCGGAAGTGCGGCTCACACGGCGGCAGAGGGCCTCGACCCGGGCCAGCAGCTCACTGACGCTGAAGGGCTTGGTCATATAATCGTCGGCGCCAATGGACAGGCCCCGTATCTTGTCCTGCTCCTGACCCTTGGCGCTCAGGATGATGATGCCGATCTTCTGGTCGGTGCGGCGGATGGTCTCGCAGAGTGAAAATCCGTTCATGCCCGGCAGCATCACATCCAGAATGGCCGCATCGCAGCCGGGGCGCTGTTCCAGCAGCGGAAGTGCCGCCTCGGCGCTGTCGGCTTCCACAGCCTCCATCCCGGCCAGACGCAGATTCAGCGCGATCATCTCGCGGATGCTGGCTTCGTCTTCTACTACCAGTACCTTGACCATTATCGTTCCTCCGTTTCTATCCCGCTTGCCTTCTTCACAAGGCCCGGCGTGTTACGAAAAATCATCTTTATCCGCCCCGCTCAGGTCTGTCCCCATCGGTCATGCGCGCCGCTGCCGGGGCAGGACGCAAGAGCTTTTTCCCGTTCAGTCCAGATACTTTGCTTAATTCAGGCGGTACAGCGAGCGGGAAAGCCGGTAATCCGGGTCTTCGATGGTCACATCTTCGCCCAGTTTTGCCTGCATCTGCTGGGATGCCACCACGCCCAGACGAGTCCAGCCCACGGCGTCCTCGCTGGAAGATGCCATCCGCAGGGTGAGCACCAGCTTATTTTCATCCACGGTGCGCAGCTCCACGGCGTTTTCTTCGTCCTCACTGTCGCTGAGCATCAGGTTGCCCTCCCACTCCCGGGGCAGGGCGATATAACAGCCGGTCTCTTCATCCAGCAGACCAAAGCTCTTCTCCGGCTCCGAAGCGGTGTAATCCATCCAGACGATGAAATCCATCCGTCGGCTCTGACTCATATTCAGCAGACCTGCTTCGTCAGGCTGGGTAGGGATCTCCACCGTGCCGTCATCGTCCAAATCGCGGCTCACAAGGGTGGGCACATTGCGCAGTGAAGCGTTATAAAGTTCCTCGCTGGAGATCTGGGAAGCCGGCACCATCTGCTGGCTCTCATCGTCGAACCGCAGCAGCACTGAGGCCAGATTATTGCCCGAAATGCCGGTCCAGCCATCCAGCACCAGATAGTGCTTTTTGTCTGCGCCGAGGCCCGCAGCCACCGAAGCGCAGCCCGAGAACTTATCCCCCGACAGGGCCATAACGGCTACCTGTTGAAACTGTCCGTCCCGGTCTACCGTCAGCAGCTCGATCTGGACGCCCTGCCCTTCCCGGGTGGACATCAGAATCAAATCCTCGTTCCCGCCGCCGGTGATATCCTCCACCAGGTACTGTTCATAAGCCTGCTCCAGAATCGCAGACACCTCGTTGTTTTCGTAGGAATAGACTGCCAGATAGTGATCATCCTGAGATGCCACATAGCCCACCACCAGCTGAGTGGTCGAGCCATCCTGTAACTGGGCCAGACGGACGTTATCCACTGTATCCGCAAGGCCCTCCACCGTCTGCTTCACCTGCCAGTTCCCCTCGCTGTCCTTTTGCAGGAACGCAACGCATACATTGGAGGTAAGGGACGTCGTGTAGAACACAGCGGCATCCTGCTGGCCGTCGCCATCAAAATCCTGCAGGACAAAGGGCGAGAGCAGGTCGCCCTGCATGGGGTATTTGAGCTGTGCGCTCTCTCCCAGCCAGTCGTTCAGCGCCGACTGCAGTGCGCCGTAGTCACCTGCCAGCCGGGGAGCACGCAGCAGTTCTTCCACCTGCATCGTCTCTTCCTCCTGCATGGGCAGGCTGCACCCGGTCAGCAGCAGACAGAGGGCCATGCACAGGGCTGCCATCCGCAGCCAGCCTTTGATTTTCAACATATTCCCTCCTGCTTGTGGAAATCGGCATATCACAACATTATCAGTATATCACGCAAGGGAGAGGATGCCAAGTGCCATTCCGCAGGGACAGAAAAAAGCCCTCTCCCAGACGGGAAAGGGCTTTTTAAAACTGATTGAACCAGTCAGAGTCGATCAGACGAGCTCCAGAACTGCCATCTCAGCAGCGTCGCCGCGGCGAGCGCCGATCTTGATGATGCGGGTGTAGCCGCCGTTGCGGTCAGCGTACTTGGGGCTGATCTCATCAAACAGCTTCTTTGCAACATCTTCCTTGGTGATGTAGGCGTAGACCTGACGCTTGGTGTGCAGGTCGCTGGCCTTACCCAGGGTGATCATCTTCTCGGCCATGGAACGAACGTCCTTAGCGCGAGTGACAGTGGTCTCAATCTTGCCATTCTCTAACAGGTAGGTAACCATAGCGCGCATCATAGCGTTGCGGCTGTCGCTGGTTCTACCGAGCTTTCTGGTACCGGGCATCCCGTTTCACTCCTTAA
>DCCL01000123.1:0-176 GCA_002313795.1 Faecalibacterium prausnitzii | reverse complement strand
TCCAGGCTCTTGCGGCCGAGGTTACGGACTTTCATCATCTCGTCCTCGCTCTTGCTGACCAGATCCTCCACCGTGTTGATACCTGCACGCTTGAGGCAGTTGAAGGAACGGACGCTCAGATCCAGCTCTTCGATGGTCATCTCCAGAGCCTTCTCCTTGTCGTCGTTGGTCTTCTC
>DCCL01000288.1 GCA_002313795.1 Faecalibacterium prausnitzii | reverse complement strand
GCCATCTCCTGAATGCGGGCAATGGACAGGCCTGCCGCCATGCTGCACAGGATAAAACGATTCGGACGCTCGGCCAACGTGAAGCGGAGCGGAGCCAGCAGGGCCTCCATCATCTGAGGCTTGACCGCCAGAAAGATGAGGTCGCTCCGGCCTGCCACCTCGTCGTTGACGGTGGTGTTGCAGCCCAGCTCTGCAGCCAGTGCCTCAGCCTTTGCGGCAGTGCGGTTGGCCAGCCAGACATTCTTCGGGTCAGCAGCCTTGCAGACGGCCCGGGCGATGGCACCGCCCATGTTGCCGCAGCCCAGAAATCCAATGGTCTTTATCATATACATACCCCTTCCTTTCTATGTTCCCATTTAAGCACAGTCGGGCAGAAAATCAAGCCCCAGGGGCGGGACACAGAAATTTCATGAAAAAGTCGGAAAAGAAGCTTGCACACCCGGCGGCAGATGAGGTATCATACAATAGAATTGAAGCGCTCTGTCCGGGGCCGGGCAGAGGCAGAGCGTAAGTGCGCATTCTGCAGAGAAAGGGTGGGAAAATTCCTGTGGCACAGACGACGAAACGGGCTCTGGAAGCATCGCTGCGAAAGCTACTGCTCCAGAAACCTCTGAATAAGATCACCATCAACGACATCACAGAGGACTGCGGCGTGAACCGCATGACCTTCTACTATCATTTCAAGGATATTTACGACCTTGTGGACTGGGTGCTGGTAGAGGACGCCCAGCGGGCCATAGAGGGACGGCAGAGCGTGGACGACTGGAAAAAGGCATTTCTGGATATCCTGCTCAAGATACAGAACAACAAGCTGCTGGTGCTCAATGTTTATCGCTCCATCAGCCGGGAGCAGGTGGAACAGTACCTTTATAAGCTGCTGGACCCGATGCTCCACGAGTTTGCGGATAAAGAGAGCAGTGATTTTTCCATTCAGGATGAGGATAAGCAGTTCGTTGTGGATTTCTTCAAGTATGCTCTTGTGGGGATCGTGCTGGAGTGGATCCGGAAGGATATGAAGACAGACCCGGCGGCTCTTGCGGATCGGCTGGATACCATGCTGCATGGCGGCATCCGCCGGACGCTGCTCAAGTTCAAGGCGGGCGGCAGACCATCAAAAACGGATATCTGATAAAAATTTTATCAACAGCAGCACCGTGATGAGTTTTCCATCACGGCGCTTTTGTTGTTTATGGAATCCTCAAGATGGAAATGTTAAAGTATTATCAAGGTAAGTTCTGAACGTCAGGAGGAAGAGATATGAGTACCGCATTGGATTCATTGACCCACAAAATGCAGCGTGCTGCACTGGGGACAATGGTGGATATGGCGTTTTCTCACGTCAATAAAGACCGGCAGAAGGCCATGGGAGAGATCGTGGATGCTGCAAAGCAGTTCTACGGAGATTCTTTCAGTGAAGAAGCCTATCAGCATGCGAAGGCCGTGCTGACAGACCCGGACAGCAAGTGGTCAAAGCTCATCAACTGCGTACTGGACCAGACCGACCCCCATGTGGCCCGCACCACAGCCCTGAATCTGGGCTATGAGGCCTTTTTCCGGGGCACGAAGACCATCCGGGAGAACCGGGTAAAGTATCAGTGCAACATTCCGTGGCTCATCCTGTTTGACCCCACCTCGGCCTGCAATATGCACTGCACAGGCTGCTGGGCCGGCGAGTATGGTCATAAGAAAAACCTCAGCTTTGAGGATATGGATAAGATCGTCACCGAAGGCAAAGAACTGGGCGTCTACCTCTATATGCTCACCGGCGGCGAACCTCTGGTGCGGAAAGCGGATATCCTCCGTCTGGCCGAGAAGCACAACGATGTGCAGTTTGCCATCTACACCAACTCCACCCTCATCGATGAGCCCTTCTGCAAAGAAGTGGTGCGGCTGGGCAATATCATCTTCATGCTTTCCATCGAGGGCACTGCCGCCACCAACGATGCCCGGCGGGGCAAGGGCCACTATGCTGCAGTTATGCACGCCATGGACCTGCTCAAGGCCCACGGCATCCTCTTCGGCACCTCCATCTGCTACACCCGGAACAATCTGGAAGCCGTCACCAGCGACCACTTCATGCGGATGCTCTGCGACAAGGGCGCACACTTCGGCTTCTACTTCCACTATATGCCGGTGGGCAATGAGGCCGCACCGGAGCTGATGCCCACCCCCGACCAGCGCAAGTATATGATCGAGCGAATCCGGTATCTCCGCTCTGAGAAGAGCGATATCCCGTTCTACCCCATGGACTTCCAGAACGATGGCGAGTTCGTGGGCGGCTGCATCGCAGGCGGACGGAATTATTTCCACATCAACTCTGCCGGCGACGCCGAGCCCTGCGTCTTCATCCACTACTCCAACGCCAATATCCATGACAGCAGCATTCTGGAGATCCTCCACAGCCCGCTGTTCATGGCCTATCATAACGGCCAGCCTTTCAACAAGAACCATCTGCGGCCCTGCCCCATGCTGGAAAACCCGGAGCTGCTGCGGAAGATGGTCCACGACACCGGTGCTCACAGCACCGACCTGCAGTCGCCGGAGACAGTAGACCACCTCTGCGACAAGTGCAAGGCCTACGCTGCAGACTGGCAGCCGGTGGCCGATGAAATCTGGTCTCACACCGTCGTCCATGAGCACCGGTATGAGAATTTCAAGGACTGGAAGCCCGCATCCAAGACCTGATACTCCTTTACCTCTCAAGATAAGTGATATAAATTGCGCAGGCAGGGCCCCCATCTTCTACGGCTGAGACAGCCGGGAAGGTGGGGGCTTTGCTGTTTGGCGTTATTCAAAAAGCATAAAACAGAAACACCCCCGGACAGCTGTGCTCCGGGGGTGTTGGCGTATTGGTTTACTGGGAGTCTGTCGGGTCGGTTTCCGCTGCCTCAGCAGAAACCGGGTCGTCCGGGTCACCGAAAGCATCGTGGTAGCTCTCCACCTGTTCCAGCTGGCCATTGCGGCGCAGGCCGTGGAGCACCAGTTTCTTGACCACGTCATAGATGACTGCAAAGAGCGGCACGCCTACGATCATGCCCACGAAGCCCCACAGGCCGCCGAACAGCAGGATGGAGAAGAGCACCCAGAAGCTGGAGAGTCCGGTGGTGTTGCCCAGGATCTTGGGGCCGATGATGTTGCCGTCCAGCTGCTGAAGAACCAGCACAAAGAGGACGAACCAGATGGCCTTGATGGGGTTCTGGATGAGAATGAGCAGGGTGGCAGGCACGGCACCGATGAAAGGCCCGAAGAAGGGGATGATGTTGGTCACACCGATGATGACCGACACCAGCAGCGCACTGGGGAACCGGAAGATGATGCAGGCCAGATAGCACAGCAGGCCGATGATGGCCGAATCCATGATCTTGCCGTTGATGAAGCCGCCGAACATCTTATCCGCATAGAGCACTTCTTCCTGAATGAGCTGGGCCCAGTGGGGCTTGACGACGCTGTAAAGGACCATCCGGGCCTGTTTGGCAAACTTCTTGCGGCTGGCCAGCAGGTAAACGGCCACCACAAGGCCGATGAAGATGTTCTTGAACCAGGTCACTACGTTGATGACGCCGATGCCCACACCGCTGAGGACGCTCTTGACCCCCTGCATGGAGGGAACCAGTGTGTTTTTGATCCAAGTATCAAAGCTGCTGTCGAGGGTGTCGTAGGCTTCGTTGACGTAGTCCATGAGGGTCTTGTTGTCAATGAAGAACTCCTGCGTGTTGATCCACCGCACAAACCGGCTGATGTTGGCCTGGGCCGTGTAGTACAGCGATGTGACGCTGGTGATGAGCTGAGGCACGACCATCATCACCAGAGCGTACACCACCAGCAGGCCGAACAGCAGGGTGGCTGCAACGGCCAGCATATTGGCGGTCTTGTGCAGCTTTTCAGGGAAGATGCGATGAAGGAACGCTTCGATCGTATTGCACACCGGTTTGAGCAGATAGGCGATGACAGCACCGTAGATGAAGGGCATCAGGATGCTGGTCACAGCGGAGACCGCATTCCCGAAGCCATCAAAGCGGTAGATGAAGAAGAAAAACAGGATGCTCAGACTGATCGCACCAAAGCCTGCGAGCATTCCGTAGATATATGGCTTGATGTGCGGCTTTTTGTCCATCATGAAAGACTCCATTTCTGCCGCAGGCGGCAGAAGCCGGTACGGCGATCATTAGATTTTGTTACTGCGGCGCCAGATGTGCATCTTCTCAGCTTCCTGGATGAGCTCCTCACGGAAGTCAGGATGTGCCACGCTGATGAGGGCCTCGGCCTTTTCCCAGGTGGACAGACCCTTCAGATTGACGCAGCCGTACTCGGTGCAGAGGTAGTGCAGGTTTGCACGGGTGTCGGTGACGATGCTGCCGTTCTCCAGAGTGGGACGGATGCGGCTCTCCAGCTTGCCGGTCTTCTTGTTCATAAAGGTAGAGGACAGGCAGATGAAGCTCTTGCCGCCCTTGGAAAGGTAAGCACCCAGCACGAAATCCAGCTGGCCGCCTGCACCGGAGATCTGCTTGATGCCGGCACTCTCGGCGTTGACCTGACCGAACAGGTCGATGTCCACGGCGTTGTTGATGGAGATGAAGTTATCCAGAGCAGCGATGCTGCGGATATCGTTGGTGTACTCAACGGGAGCGGTCATGCACTCGGGGTTGTTGTTGAGGTAATCGTACATCTTCTGGGTGCCAGCACCGAAGGCATAGACCTGACGGCCCTTGTCCAGCTGCTTGTGTGCACCGGTGATCTTGCCGGCCTTGGCGATGTCCACGAAAGCATCCACGTACATCTCGGTGTGGACGCCCAGATCCTTCAGGTCACTCTGTGCGATCAGGTTGCCGATGGCGTTGGGCATACCGCCGATGCCCAGCTGCAGGCAGGCGCCGTTGGGGATCTGGGGAACGATGAGGTTTGCGACCTTCAGGTCCACCTCAGTGGCAGCACCAGGGGCAGCCATCTGGCCGATTGGAGGATTGTTGCCCTCCACGACGCCGGTCACCTGGGAGATGTGCACGCAGTTCTCGGTGCCGCCCAGGCAGCGGGGCATATTGGTGTTGACCTCGACGATGATCTTCTTGGCCTTCTCGCAGATGGCACCCAGATGGGAAGCATTGGGGCCAAAGTTGAAGAAGCCGTGCTCATCCATGGGAGTCACCTGGAACACAGCCACGTCCAGCTCATCGGGGCTCTCGCGGTAGTAGCGGGGCAGCTCCGAATAGCGGATGGGGGAGTAGAAGGCGAAGCCCTGTGCAATGGCCTTGCGCTCAATGCCGCTCATATGCCAGCTGTTCCAGGTCATATGGGCAGCGGGGTCGTCGATCTGGAAGATGGCAGGCACCCACATCAGGATGCCGCCGCGGAAGTTGACGTTCTCCAGCTCGGGCAGGCGCTTGGCGATCTCAGCATCCACTGCCACGGGGGTGTTGGTGCACCAGCCGTAGTCCACCCAGTCACCGCTCTTGACCAGAGCAGCGGCCTGTGCAGCTGTCATCTTCTTCTGTGCATACAGTTCCGTAAAGTCCATTATAAACCATCCTCTCCTATAATAACATAAAGGAATTGTAAATTTATCATTTACCTTCCTGCGGGGACAAACTCTGCCAGGAATTTACCGTTCCTTTCCTGGTTCAACACAGCTTTATCACATTCCGGCGCTATCCTTGGAAACAGCAGGGAGAGGGCCGGAAGGAACGACACACCTGTACAGCTTAGTTATAACATTAACAAAGAACGGAATCAAGCCCTCTGGCCTGAAAAAATGCCATACCATACAAGCTGCCTAAAATTCTTAGGGTTTTGTGGCGATTATTTGGTATGATAAAAACAAATTTTCGCAAGAAAACACTTGATAAACTTTTGACAATATGGTTTACTTAAGGTGTACCGGAACAAGGCGCGGAAGTCTGACATCGATTGTCTAAAAATTGACGATGGTGCGCTCCCGGAAATCCCGGTACTTGCGGCAGAGACTGAAAAGTGCTATCATGGCAACACCAAATGCGCTTTTCCAAGCGCAGCGAGAAGGAGACCATACCGATGGCAACAGCAGTTTACCCCGGGTCCTTCGACCCGGTCACGAGAGGACATCTCGATATCATCAAGCGTGCGGCAAAGATCAACGATCATCTTATCGTGGCGGTGCTCATCAACAGCGCAAAGAACCCCCTGTTCACCGTAGAAGAGCGGGTGGCGCTGTTGCAGGAGTGTTGCAAGGATATCTCCAACGTGACGGTGGAGAGCTTCGACGGGCTGACCGTGGAGTTCGCCAAGAAACGCCACGCTTCGGTGATGGTAAGGGGCCTGCGGGCCGTGACGGATTTCGAGAATGAGATCCAGCTGGCACAGACCAATCACGCACTGATGCCCGGCATCGAGACCATGTTCCTTGCCACCAGCATCAAGTGGAGCTACCTTTCTTCCACCATCGTCAAGGAGGCCGCCCGTTACGGCAGCAACATCTCCAAGTTCGTGACGCCCAATGTGGAAGCAGCCATCCACGCCAAGGTGGAGCAGCTCCACGCCGAGGGCAAGACGCTCTGATACCTATTTATATAGTAAAAGGCCGTTCGGCTTTTTAATAGATCTGTTACACGAAACCCCTAATATACACAATCAGGAGGCTATTAACATGAAGAAAATTGTTATCGCATCTGCTTGCCGTACCGCTATCGGTAAATTTGGCGGCACCCTGGCAAACGTCCCCGCTGCTGAGCTTGGCTCTATCGTCATCAAGGAAGCTCTGAACCGCGCTGGTGTCGCTCCCGAGCAGGTCGATCACGTCTACATGGGCTGCGTCATTCAGGCTGGTCTGGGCCAGAACGTCGCTCGTCAGGCTTCCCTGAAGGCTGGCCTGCCCATCGAGACTCCCGCCGTCACCGTCAACGTGGTCTGCGGTTCCGGTCTGAACTGCGTGAACATGGCTGCTCAGATGATTGAGGCCGGCGATGCTGATATCGTGGTCGCAGGCGGCATGGAGAACATGGATATGGCTCCCTTTGCCATGATGAAGGGCCGTTACGGCTACCGTATGGGCTCTCCCATGGGCAAGAGCGAGCTGGTCGATACCATGGTCAACGATGCTCTGTGGGATGCTACCGGCTTCAACAAGCACATGGGCATGACTGCTGAGAATGTCTGCACCAACGAGACCTACCAGAAGAAGTACGGCTACAGCCCCATCACCCGTGAGATGCTGGATGAGTTCGCATATGAGAGCCAGGTCAAGGCTGACAAGGCAATCAAGGACGGCGCATTCAAGGATGAGATCGTTCCTGTTGTCATCAAGGGCAAGAAGGGCGATACCGTGTTCGATACCGATGAGGGTCCCCGTCTGAGCACTCCCGAGGTCCTGGCAAAGCTGAAGCCTGCTTTCACCAAGGACGGCATTGTCACCGCCGGCAACTCTTCCGGCATCAACGACGGCGCTGCTGCTCTGGTCATCATGAGCGAGGAGAAGGCCAAGGAGCTGGGCGTGAAGCCTCTGGCTACCTGGGT
>DCCL01000094.1:2925-7310 GCA_002313795.1 Faecalibacterium prausnitzii | reverse complement strand
CCACTGATTAAGAGAGCAAGCCGCCGGTTCGTCTCAATTTATGGAAGTTTCGAGCTATCGTTATTTTTGAACAAAGCAGCGTAGTTTTTTACCCGGTAATTTCTGCACCCTTTGTCGGATTTTGCAGCGAAAAGCACCCTCTGCACGTTTTGAAACCGTGCAGAATCCGTGCAGAAACCGTGCACTTACTCTCCGACAAACAAAATCGCCCTATCCCCTACCGACTTGACGGCATTGGTTTGAGTGGCCGTATCCGTCCTTTAATCACACCGTTCCAGCTTCTTTGCCTTTGCAAAGAACCCCCACAGAAGGGCCGTGCATCCCACCATGCAGGCAGGCATGATGAGGAAGGAGGTCCGGTAGCCGATGGCATCCACCAAGCTGCCAAACACGGCATTGAAGAGAATGTCCGCTAGCGAAGCCACACTCAGCACTAAACCCGATGCAGAGGAAGCCGCATGGCTGGGCCAGAACCGCGGAATCAGCATGACAAGGGTCGGATACAGGATGGAGAACAGCAGGCCGCTGACCGCCAGGAGCCACAGACCCGGTGCACCCAGCAGAACACCTGCGGTGTACAGAACCGCAGCGCTTGTGGCGAAGAGCCGCAGGCAGCGGTAAATGCCAAGCTTATCCACCAGACTGCTCAGCACCAGACGCCCCACCATCACACAGCCAAAGAAAACAGCGGTAAAGTTTGCCGCCTGTCCCATGGGCACTTCCAGTGCATTGGTGGCATAGCTCACCAGCCAGTTCATAATGCCATGTTCCGCAATGAAGTACAGCCCGATGATCAGCACCAGCGGCAGAAATGCCGGGCAGGCCATGATCTCCTTGGGCGATACCTTCCCCTCCGTTTTGTGCTCCTGCACTTCCGGCATCGGAAACAGTACAAACAAAACCATGGCAGCTGCGCCAATGGCCAGCAGTCCCCATGCCACGGTGTGCCAGCTGGAAATGTCCGTAGCCCAGTTGCCAATGATGCTCTGGCTGCCGCTGGTGCCGATGCCCTGAATAAAGAACAGGAAGTTCACAAAAAAGCCGGGCGCAGCGGCAAACATTCCGGTGGTGATCAGGTTCATGTTGGTGTTCAGCAGCGTGGATGTGCCCATGGCGAAGAACATTCCCACAAGCAGCAGCAGATAGGAATCCGTGGTGGCAAACAGCAGCATGGCTGCGCTCCACAAAAAGGTGTACAGCAGCATGGCCTTGCGGCGGCCCAGAATGTCCACCCCGAAGCCGCCGACGGCCAGAAACACGAGGTTGCCGATGTAGCTCACGGTGACGATCTGGGACAGCTCGGCGGTGCTCAACTGGAAGTGCGTGGAGAAGATCGTAGAAAAGATACCGCGCATGGCATCGTTCGCGCCCAGCCCCACCATCAGGATCAGGAACGCGGCAAATGTGATGATGTTCTTTTTCTTGTTCATTGGTTTATCCCTCAAAAGAAGCCGCCGCCCGGCCCGACCCGGCAAAAGGGGCCAGCGCCGATGCGGCGGCTTGCTCATTATTGATCGATAGCTCAGCCCAGTTCGATGCTCTGGTACTCCGGGGCGGCAGCCTCAGCAGTCAGACCCATGGTCTGCACATTGGTGCAGTTCTGGGCAAGAAGCGCCTGTGCGAAGTCCGAACGATCCTCGCCCGCAAAGCCCAGCGTGGAGTTCCGGACGGTGACGCCATCTACCCAGCGCAGGAACATGGCTGCACTCTTCTGATGCAGCATGCCTTCTTTTTCAGGCGGAATGGGACGCAGGTCGTACATTCCGCGCTCCCACTTGCTGGTAGCTTCCAGACAGACGTTGACATTTTCAAACAGAATGTTCTTGATGTGATTCTCCTCGTTGCCGGAGAGGAACACACCATTCTCGCCCTTGCAGGTGACGTTGAAGAAGCGAACATTCTCGATGCTGCCGCTGTGGGTGTTGGCATTCCGGTCGTGGGTCGTCATCACGATAGGCTCTGCGCAACCCCACCAGCACTCGGCAAAGCGGCGGGTCTCGATCATGATGTTGGAGAAGCTCACGTTCCGCACACAGCCGCCGTCGCGGATCTGGATGGACAGGCCCCGGTTGCTTCCGGTGATGATGCAGTTATCCACCAGAATATTCTCGAAATCTGCCACGCCCTCTGTTCCGATCTTGATCGCGGCACTGGTAGAGGTCAGCGTGCAGTTGGAGATGATGACGTTCTTGGTGGGGCCGTACTCGTTGTTACCTGCCGTAGTCTTGAGGCAGATGCAGTCATCTGCACACTGGACATGGCAGCCGATGATCCGCACATTGGTGGAGTGGTCCGGATCGATGCCGTCGGAGTTGGTGCAGTCCAGCGGGTTCAGTACCCGGATGTTGGTGATCAGCACATCGTTGCATCCAGCAGGGTGCAGCGTCCAGAACGGAGAGTTCTGCAGCGTCACGTCATGGAACGAGATGTGGTTGCAGTGTTCCACATACACCATGGTGGGACGGGGGTAGAAATCACCGTTGAAGTAGTAACGGCTTGCCCGCTTCATAAAGGCATAAACATTGCCGTCCACTGCGCCTTGACCCGTGATGGAGAAGTTGTCTGCATCCTTGGCGTGAATAAAGGTGTAAGCCGGCTTTGCCACCGGACGATCCACGGCCTTTGCGCCGGAAACCGCTGCCACCGATGCATCATCGCCATTGGGGTTGAAATAGGTGGAGATATCGGAGTGCGCTTTCAGAAGGGCGCCCTGTTCCAGATGCAGTTCTACGTTGCTTTTCAGCTCGATAGAACTGGAATAGTAGGTGTGACCGCCCTCCAGTACAACGCGGCCGCCGCCTGCTGCGTTGCAGGCATCAATGGCAGACTGGATTGCAGCGGCATCATTGGTTGCGCCATCGCCGACAGCGCCATACTTGGTGACCGAATAAACCATGAAAACTTGCTCCTTTTCACATTATCAGACTGCGCCGAACAGGGTGGGCAGCGCCATGGAGAACCAAGGCACATAGGCCACCAGCATCAGCGCCACAAAGATCGCGGCATAGAACGGCAGGATCGGTTTGATCATGTCCTCCATGTCCATATCTGCCACCGAGCAGCCGCTGAACAGTGCGCTGCCAACGGGCGGGGTGATGTTGCCGATACCCAGGTTCATGACCATCATGATACCGAAGTGGATGGGGTCCATACCGAAGGACTGGACAACGGGCAGGAAGATCGGGGTGAAGATCAGGACAGCCGGGGTGATGTCCATGAAGCAGCCAACCACCAGCAGCACAAGGTTGATGATGAGCAGGATGACATACTTGTTGCTGGAGACGCTGATCAATGCGTTGCCGATAGCGCTGGGCAGACCGGTGAAGCTCATGACAAAGCTCATAACGTTGGAACCGGCGATCAGGAACATGATGACAGCGGTGGTCTCGCAGGCGTCCAGCAGGATTTTGGGCAGATCCTTGATCTTAATGCTGCGGTAAACAACGATGGACAGGAACAAGGTGTAGGCAACAGCCACGGCAGCGGACTCCGTTGCCGTGAAGATGCCGGACATAACGCCGCCGACGATGATGACGATCAGCAACAGGCTGGGGATTGCATCCACAAAGTACTTGAAGAAAACGGACGGAGCGACCTTACCGGCAGTGGGATAGTGGTTCTTCTTTGCAATGACATACGCCACCACCATGCAGGCCAGTGCCCACATCAGGCCGGGGATGTAGCCGGACATGATCATGCCCACCACAGAGCAGCCAGCCAGCACCGGATAGATGATCAGGATGCCGGAAGGAGGAATAATCAGACCGGTAGGTGCGGAAGCGATGTTGACGGCAGCAGCAAACTTTTTATCGTAGCCTTCCTTCTCCTCCATGGGGATCAGAACGCCGCCGATGGCAACGGAAGCCGCAACGGAGGAACCGGACAGAGAGCCGAACAGCGTGTTGCCCAGAATGTTGGTGTGCGCCAGACCGCCGGGAATGCGGCCGACCAAGATCTTTGCGAAATCGATCAGTTTCTGTGCAATGCCGCCGGTGTTCATCAGAACACCGCAGAGGATGTAGAACGGGACAGCCAGCAGCGAGAAGCTGTCAACGCCGCCCACCATGCGCTGGCTGGCAACGAAAGTGCCCAGATCCAGAGACAGGGTGGAGGCCATGGTCACGACCGACGAAATGATGATACTGACCGAGACCGGAACGCTCAGCGCCAGCAGCAGCGCGAACATGCCGATCAGGAGCAGACCGACTTGAAAAGTACCCATTTTAGGTTCGTCCTCCTTTTTTATGCTTCTTTGGCAGCCTCTGCCTTGGGGCCCTGCTTCATATCGCGCAGATCTTCACCGATGAAGATGAGTGCGTAGAAGACGAACAGGATAGCACCCACAGGGACGCTGGCGTAGATCAGGGGCATGGGCAGCTGCAGCG
>DCCL01000094.1:2679-2882 GCA_002313795.1 Faecalibacterium prausnitzii | reverse complement strand
GCGCTCAGCTGATCCGCAGCGGTGTTGACAAGGCGCGTGCCGCCGCCGATCATGACAACAACGCAGAACAGGATGACCATAGCCTGCACAAAGATATCCAGGATCTTCTGGCCCTTGAAGGACAGGCGCTTGCTCAGCGCGGTGATTGCCAGATGCTTGCGGCGGCCGTATGCGTAAGCACCGCCCACCATGGTCACCCAGAT
>DCCL01000094.1:2021-2527 GCA_002313795.1 Faecalibacterium prausnitzii | reverse complement strand
TTATCGATCAGGCCGCGGAATTTAACGATCAACATGGTATGCTTCCCTCCTCATCAAGCCTGTACATAGGACAGGAAGTCCTCGTAATAACGGGCATTGTCGGCGCTCTTGGCACAGAACTCGTCGCGCAGGGACTGGGTGGCCTCAATGAAGGCCGTCTTGTCAATGGTGTAGAACTGGACGCCCATCCCCTTGGCGCCATCAATGTTCTCCTGCACCAGATCCTGCCATACGGCCTCGTGTGCTTCGTTGCCCTGCGTCATGCCGTTTACGATGGCGCTCTGCTCGGCCTCGTCTAGGCTTTCCCAAGTCTCGGTGGAGATGATCACGATATCAGGCACCATCTGGTGCTGGGTGTAGGTGTAGCTCTTGCAGACCTCACCGTGGCCGTCCTGCACCAGAACGGTCTCGTTGTTCTCTGCGCCGTCAATAATGCCCTGCTGCAAGCCGGTGTAGGTCTCGTTGCTGGACATGGGCGTTGCGCTGCCGCCCATGGCACGGATCAT
>DCCL01000094.1:271-1944 GCA_002313795.1 Faecalibacterium prausnitzii | reverse complement strand
CGGATCTTCAGACCCTTCAGGTCTGCGGGGCCTTCGCAGGGGCCATCTTTGGTGGTGTAGATACTACGGGAGCCGGAATCGAACCAGCCGATGGCAAAGAAGCCCTGATCGTAGGTGCTCTTGAAGATTTCCTGCACCGCTTCGCTCTGGTTCATAACGGCAAAATACTGCTCGGTGCTCTCGAACACATACGGCATCGAGAAGATGGCGTATGCGCTGTTGAACTGCTCCATGCTGGAAGCGGAGACCTTTGCAATATCCAGAACACCGGCCTTGACCAGCTGGATCATTGCTGCGTTGTCGCCCAGCTGACCATTGGGGTAAACGCTGAAGGTCAGGTCGGATTCAGCAGAAGCAACTTCCGTCATCTTCTGCAGACCAACATGGACCGGGTGCACTTCGCTGTGGCCGTGTGCCACCAGCAGGTGCTTGGAGCTCAGGCCGTCTGAAACCGAGCCGCCACATCCGGTGAGCGACAGGCTTGCGCCTACGGCAGCAAGACCTGCAGCAGCCAGAAAGCTGCGGCGAGTAATACGTCTTGTTCCTATCATGATTGACATCTCCAGTTTTCTTTGTTTGATTGACTGCGTACAAAACCGGTTTTGATCTCCTGTCGGTCAGAGTGAAATTTGTCCCTTCCGCAAAAGGCTTCGGGCTGCGCATTCCCTACCATTTCTGTTCTGCCATGTGCAACAGGCTTTCTGTCAATAAAAATAGCGCAAACGCGTTGTAATGTACAGGCCTTTTTTGGCAAAAACCTTACATTTCTTGGTATAATCCAGCTTTTTTTGCAAAATTGTTGGCATTTATTGGTCAGAACATTGCATATATTGGTACATCGCGTTATGATGAACTAGCCCAAAAGAATTTTTTGACCGGAGGTATTTTTCTGTGAAAGTCATCAAAACCGATAAACATTATATGGCCGAGCCGGATTTTGAGATTGACCATTACAAGGACGCCAGCTATCCCCCGGTCGCTTCTCATTACCATGAATTTTATGAAATTTTTCTCTTTGTCAGCGGAAATGCGGATTATGTTGTCCACGACAAAATGTTCCGGCTCAAACCGGGAGACCTGCTAATCATCCCCCCTGCCATTATGCACCATCCCATCTTCCGGGACTTTGAGATCCCCTACGAGCGGTATGTGTTGTGGCTCAGCCCTCCGGCTTTTGATACCATGAAAAAAATCGACCCGGACATCGATTACTTTCTCCGTCCGGGTCATGCAAAAACATTTTTGATTCGGGATAGTGTGAACAGTTCCCGCGCCCGGTTCGGGCAGTTCGAAGCCCTGACCCACGCTTACCGGGAGGAAAGCCTGTGTTACCACAGCGAGGGCATGGCCGATATTCTCCGCATCCTGATCGGCATCAACCGTTCCTTATATAATCGGGAGCACGTTTTTGCCAAGGCGCAGAAGCCAAGCGTCCTGAGCAACGCCCTGCATTATATCGATCTGAACCTCAGCGGCGACCTTTCACTGGACACGGTGGCAAAGGCGCTTTTCATCGATAAATACAATTTTTCCCATATGTTCAAGCAGAATATGCAGATCAGCTTTTACCAGTATGTCATCCAGCAGCGGCTGCTGGAAGCCAAACGGCTGCTCATGAAAAAAGAACCGATCTCTTCCATCCCGGCCAAATGCGGTTTTTCTGATTATAACGC
>DCCL01000094.1:0-219 GCA_002313795.1 Faecalibacterium prausnitzii | reverse complement strand
GGGTTTTTCTGATTATAACGCCTTTTACCGCTCCTTTAAAAAGAATTACGGTGTCAATCCGCGCGAATATGTCGCCTATCACATGAAGGCCATCCACGGTGAAGTCGGCGGATTATTCCTTGATATCGACCACCAAAGCACAGAATCCTGATATGTTCCGCTGATTTCCGTCATTTTTATAAAATTGCAGCCTTTGTTTTTCAGTCAAACCACCACGGC
>DCCL01000028.1 GCA_002313795.1 Faecalibacterium prausnitzii | reverse complement strand
GGACGGGTCGCCGATCATGGTCGTACCGCCGCCGATCAGGGCGATAGGCTTGTTTCCCGCCATCTGGAGACGCTTCATCAGAGTCAGGGCCATAAAGTGGCCAGCGGTCAGGCTATCAGCACTGCAGTCAAAACCGATGTAAAAGGTGGCTTTGCCGTTGTTGATGAGGTCGATGATCTCATCATCGGTGATCTGAGCCACCAGACCGCGGGCCTTGAGTTCTTCGTAGAGAGTCATAAAGAAATCCTCCTGTTCATGTTGGGCAGAGGGAAAATAAAACGCCCTCTGCCAAAATAAATTTGGCAGAGGGCGAGAAAATCGCGGTACCACCTCTGTTTGCCGCCTCCTCACGGAGACAGCCTCACGAGTGCATACCCCAGAGTAGAGCAACACTCCTGCGTTTGTAACGCTCGCACGCGGCACAGCCTACTGTTCGTTCAGCCTGCAGCTCCGGGACGTATTTCACCTACGGCTCCACGACCCCTTTCACCAACCGGGGCTTCTCTGGGTGGAGGGCATCAGGATACTCGGTTCCCTTCTCAGCCTTTCAACGAGATTCAGTTTAGCACATCCCTGCTGGAATGTCAAGCACAGAGTGATTGCTTTACTTTTCAACACTTCGCCCCAGCATTTCCCGGGCATTGGCCAGCGAAAGCTCCGTCACATGGTCGCCGGAGATGAGACGGGCCAAGGCTTCTACGCGGCCATTCTCATCCAGCGGGTGAATCTCCGTATAGGTGCGGTCATTGGTGACATTTTTCTGGATGAGCAGATGACAGTCAGCCAACGCAGCGATCTGTGCGGTGTGGGTGATGCAGAGGATCTGATGCCCCTCTGCACTCTGGCGCAGCACTTCGCCAATGCGGCTGGCAGCTTTGCCGGAAACGCCGCTGTCGATCTCATCATAAATGACAGTAGGAACTGCGTCCTTATCGGCCATTGCATTCTTGATGGCCAGTGTGATGCGGCTCAGCTCACCGCCGGAAGCAATTTTTGCCAACGGTTTCGGGTCCTCGCCGGGGTTCGTGGAGATATAGAACTCAATGCTGTCCTGTCCGTGGCTTGCCAGTGGACCGCGGGCGTGACGGAGCGTCATCCGCACGCCGGGCATGTTCAGAAAATCCAGTGTGCCGGAGATACGTTTGTTCAGTTCATCAAAAGCTTTCAGGCGGGTCTGGGTCAGCAGTTCTGCCTTTTCCCGTGCGAGGAGATAAAGCCGCCGCTGTTCCGCTTGAAGATGCTCTACCCTCTCCTGAGAGGATTGTATCGTTTCCAGCTCTTGCCGGGCCTTCTCGCCAAAGGTCAAAACATCTTCTACGGTATCGCCATACTTGCGCTTGAGTTTATAAATCAGGTCGATACGCTGTTCGATCTCGTCCAGTTCTGCATCGTTGGTGTCGTAGCTGTCCAGCCTCCCGATGAGGTCAGCAGAGACATCCTTGGCCGTATAATACAGGTCAAGAAGCTGGCCCGAACTGGCAGAAAGTTCTCCATCCAGCTGGGCGGCACCATCCAGAGCATTGGATGCTTCCCCCAAAAGGTCAACAGCGCCCGGGGCCTCATCACCGCCCGAAAGCAGTGCATAACACTGTGCGATACGGTCCCGGATGGTAGATGCATTTGCCAGCACTTTGCGGCGGCTTTCTAATGTCTGCTCTTCCCCGGCGGTCAGAGCAGCGTCATCGATCTCCTTTACCTGATAGCTCAGCAGATCGATGCGGCGCTGCTTTTCATTCTCGTCCATTATCATGGAGTCCAGCGTCTTTTTCACGCCCACCAGTTCCCGGTAGACAGCATAATAAGCCTGATACTCCGCGCTGTTCTGGGCATAAGCATCCAGGATTCCTTCATGGTGTGCGGGGTTCAGCAGTCCTACCGAATCATGCTGGCCATTGATATTGATGAGCCCGCCGCAAAGCTCCCGGAGAACGGCTGCGGTTGCAGGCATCCCGTTGATGCGGCAGCTGCTCTTGCCCTCGGCGGTGATCTCTCGGCTGAGCATCAGGGATTCCGAACGCTCATAGCCTGCCTTTTCCAGGCTGTCCAGCACAGCAGAAGGTACATCTTCAAAGGCTGCCCGGATGACAGCTTTGGACGCTCCGGTGCGCACAAGGTCTTTGGAGGTGCGGCTGCCCAGAATGGCGTTGATGGAATCGATGAGGATAGACTTGCCCGCACCGGTCTCGCCCGTCATAACGTTCAGACCTTTTTCAAAGTGGACATTGGCTTTCTGGATAACTGCAACATTTTCAATTTGCAGGCTGCTCAGCATAGTTTCACTCCCGCGTTTATTTCTGCCCGATATGCCGGGTCAGTTCCGAACAGATGGTTTTTGCGTCCCGCTCCGAGCGGGCCACGATAAGGAACGTGTCATCGCCAGAAAGCGTGCCGACAACGTTTTTCCACTTTAAGGCATCAAACACTTCACAGGCGGCATTCGCCATGCCAGAATAACATTTCACCAGCACAACATGGCCCGCAAAGTCCACGCCCAGCACAGACTCATGAAAGATCGTCTCAAAGCGGCCCTGCATTTTAGGATTCAGGCTTTCGCTGTGGCTGGAGACATAGCGGTAGCCGTCCGCTGTTGCAGCTTTGACAAGGCAAAGCTCCCGGATATCCCGGGAGATCGTCGCCTGCGTTACATCGAATCCTTCCTGACGCAGATGTTCCAGCAAAACTTCCTGTCTGCTGATGGGATGCTCCTGGATCAAGCGAAGGATCGTCTGCTGACGTTCCGCCTTGCCCTTTGCTTCGGCTGGATTGTTTCGGCCCATATTCCTTGCCTCCTCTTCTATCATCTCCGGCTGCGCAGCTTCTGGTCAATGGCCTGAAACTGGTCCGCCCTGCTGAAGGTAACGAGCTGCACGACCTGGTCGGAAAGCCGTATCTCTGCGGTAGAGCCGGCGCTCAGCGGATATTCAGCTGCACCGTCACAGCTCAGGAACACTTCATCCTCTACGACCTGCCCGACGCAGATATTTATTTTACGTTCCTGCGCAAAGACCATGGCAGGGCTTGTCAGGCTGTGAGGACAAATCGGCGTGACAACGATGCCCTTGGTCTGAGAGTCCAGAATGGGCCCTCCTGCGGCCAGAGAGTAAGCAGTCGAACCGGTAGGGGTAGCTACGATAACTCCGTCACCACGGTAGTGCTCCACCAGAATATCATCGCAGTAGATACTGAAATCGATTGCCTGCTGCAGACGGCCCTTCGTGACGACCACATCGTTGAGCGCGTGGCCCGTCCAGCCTTCCCCATCCAGCACCCGTACATAGAGCAGCATCCGGCTGTCCAACAGATAATTGCCCTGCACCAGCGCAGACAGCTTTTCTTCCATCTCATCCACTTCACAGGTGGCAAGAAAGCCGCAGCGGCCGATATTGATGCCGAGGATAGGCTTCTGATAGTGCAGTGTGAGATTTGCTTCATGCAGGATGGTGCCGTCGCCGCCGATGGTCAGAATGATATCTGCAGCAGAGAGACACTCTTCCATGGGCAGATACTGCACCCCCTCGGCAGCACAGGAGTGCTTCAGGGTATCCCGCATCAGGACAGCTGCCCCCTGTTCCAGAAGGATCTGCGCTGCCCGCTGGGCCGTGCTGTAGGCTTGTGCCTTGCCGGGGTTTGGCGAAATGTAAACAGTCATATGGCGGTTTGCTCCTTCGTCAGTCCGGCAGGTCACTTATCCAGAGTGCTGTGGCTTGCGGCCACTACCTGTTCGGCCACAGAGTCATCTAGCACACCCGGCTGCTCACTCTTCTGGACGAACATCAGGTATTCGATATTTCCCTCGGGGCCCTTGACCGGGCTGAAGTCCAAGCCTCGGACTGCGAAACCGTTGGCTGCAGCGTAGCCCATGGCATTGTGAAGCACTTCACGATGGGTTGCCGGGTCACGCACGACGCCATTTTTGCCGACTTTCTCGCGGCCTGCCTCAAACTGCGGTTTCACGAGGCAGACGCCCATGGCATCCGGCGTCGTGATAGCCTGTGCCACCGGGAAAATATGATGCAGCGAGATAAAGGAGACATCCACACTGAAAAACTCAATGGGCTCTGCCAGCATATCCGGTGTGACATTGCGGATATTGGTGCGCTCCATATTGACGACTCGCTCATCGGTGCGCAGGCTCCATGCCAGCTGACCGTAGCCCACGTCCACCGCATAGACCTTGACGGCACCATTCTGCAGCATACAATCTGTAAAGCCGCCGGTGGACGCGCCGATATCCATACACACCTTGCCGTTGGGGGTCAGCGGGAAGCACTGCATCGCTTTTTCCAGCTTCAGGCCGCCGCGGCTGACATAACCGATATCATGGCCGCGCACTTCAACCTTGGCATCTTCCTTGATCATCTCACCGGCCTTGTCCACTTTCTGTTCGTTGACAAAGACCACGCCGGCCATAATAAGAGCTTTGGCACGCTCACGGCTTTGGATCATGCCGTGCTGCACCAGATATTGATCCAGACGAATTTTCAACGTGTTTTCTCTCCTTTCGGGACAGCCTCCCGCACAGCCTGTGCCAGATGTGCCGCATCCAGCCCGGTGGCCTGTTTGATCTGAGGCACCGTCGCATGGGGCAGGCAGAGATCCTCTACGGCGCGGTGGATGTACTTACCCTGCCATCCTGCTTTTTGCAGGGCAACTGCGAGATGTTCCCCAATACCGCCACGGGCTACGCACTCCTCTGCCATCAGAATGACCGGATACGAAGCAAGGTCTTTCAGCAGTTCTTCGCTGAATGGGAAGATGCGAATCAGCTTATATACATCGCAGGAAATCCCCTCTGCTTTCAGCTGCTCAGCTGCCACCAGAAGTTCCTCCACCTCATCGGCATAGCTCACCAGCACGACCTGTGCATCGGGTACAGAGAAGATCTTATCGTACTCTTTTCCAGAGCAGCCATACTGCGCGAGCACTTTACTTTCGCCGCCGCGAGGATAGCGGATAGCCCGGGGGCCATGCATCTCATGGTTCAACAGGATAGGCAACCAATACCGCAGTTCTGCGTAGTTGGAAGGCGAATAGATCGGCATCCCCGTCTGGCTCAGGAAAGCCGGGTCAAAGATGCCCTGATGCGTTTCGCCATCACCGGGCACAAAGCCTGCACGGTCAACCACAAACACCACATTTTCATGCAGAAGGTTCACGTCGTGGATGATCTGGTCGTAGCTGCGCTGCAAAAAAGTGGAATAAATGCAGACCACCGGCAGCATTCCCTTGCTGGCAAGACCGGCAGCAAAGGTCACAGCGTGCTGTTCAGCCATGCCAACGTCAAAGAAGCGCTTCGGGTGCGCGTGGCTGAAGAACTGCAGACCAGTGCCATATTTCATGGCAGCTGTAATGGCGCAGATCGTCTCATCGGTATTGCCCAGTGCACTGAGCTCCCGTCCGAAGGTGTTGGAGAAAGACTCCGCCGGTGCAACCTCCGGGTCAGGGATGCCTGCAAGGTCAAACTTCGAGACACCATGATAGTTGCCCGGATTCGACTCTGCCGGTGCATAACCCTTGCCCTTCTTGGTCACAACATGGAGAAAGGTCGGGCCGGGCTGCGCACAGACCGTCTTCAGGATGCGTTCCAGTTCCGGCTCATTATGGCCGTCGATGAGGCCAAAATAATGGAATCCCATATCCTCGAACATGGTCGAGTGATACATGGCCCGGCGGACGACTTTTTTACCATCCTGCAGCACGGTCTTGATGGGAGTACCGACCACTGGCACGCCATCCAGAAAACTGCTGACGTTTTCTTTTACGGTAAAGTAGCGGGTCGTTGTGCGCAGATGGCTCAGATATTTTGCCAGTGCGCCCACGTTATGGGAAATGGACATCTTGTTGTCGTTGAGGATGACAATCAGATTATCCAGCTTGCCGATGTTGTTCATTCCCTCGTAGACCATACCGCCGGTGAACGCACCGTCGCCGATAACGGCTACCACATGGCCCGGTTCCCCCTTCAGCTTCTTGGCCCATGCCATGCCGATAGCCAGAGAAAGCGCAGTGTTGCCATGTCCGGCGATGAATGCGTCGTGGACGCTCTCATTGGGGTTCGGGAAACCGGAAAGACCATCCAGCTGGCGAAGGGTGCCGAACCGTTCCCGGCGCCCGGTCAGGATCTTATGAGTATAGCACTGATGACCCACATCAAAAACGATCGCGTCTTTCGGGGTCTCCAGAATACGATGCAGTGCAACGGTCAATTCCACCGCACCGAGATTGGAAGCGAGATGACCACCTGTTTTGGATACGCTGTCCAGCAGAAATTTTCGAATCTCTCCGCAGAGCTGCTGGGTCTGTGCACTGGTCAGACGCTTCAGGTCACTGGGCTGCGAAATCGTCTGAAGCAATGAAGGATGCATAAAATGACCGTCCTCCTCACATTTTTAATTCCTGAAATTTTCACTTAAAGGTGCATGGGATAAAGGAAGCCAACGACTACACCGACGACCACACCCGCAACGACCTGCAGCGGCGTATGACCGACCATCTCTTTCAGATGCATATTCTGCAGGAACGGAGCATTCTGCTCACTGATGTCGATCCACTGCTCGATCATCTGGTTGAGCACCTTTGCCTGCTCGCCGGTCTCATAGCGCACGCCCATTGCATCGTGCATGGTGATGATGGCCACTACACAGGCCATCGCAAAAATAGCCGAACTGACTCCCTCGCTCCGGCCGGAAGCGATGACCATTGCGCAGACGGTAGCACTGTGGGCGCTGGGCATACCGCCGTCGCCCCACATCCGCTCCAGCTGGAATTTCCCCAGCAGGATAAAGTTGATGATGGTCTTTAAAACCTGTGCGGTAAACCAGCTCAGGAGGGAGACTGTCAATATTTCATTGACAGAGAACAGCTCTTTGATCAGTTGCATCGTTTGTCCACCTTCTTGATTTTTACTTAGCTGCGGCGTATCAGCAGGGTGCGGGCAAGCTGCTCCAGAAAAGCGCTCTTCCCCCCGAATGCGTCACGCAGTGCCGCACAGGTCTCTTCATTCAGT
>DCCL01000187.1:4579-5473 GCA_002313795.1 Faecalibacterium prausnitzii | reverse complement strand
CCCGGTAATTACCTTCGCAAGTGAAACGGGCCATTCCATCGCCCGCCCTATTGCCTGGCGGCAACAGGGTCCCACCCCAGCGGACGCTTGATCAGGAAACGACCGGCGTGCCTAAGATATTTGCTCCCGCCATTGGAGGCGGGGCAGCGAACTGCCGGACTGCCCCAGCCGATGAGATGCAGGGTATCCTTTTGCCGCCCACCATATCTGTCCCCGGTCAGGGAAAAATTTAACGTTTCAATTCCCCGCCGGAGGCACGTACTCCTGCGGGGAATTGTGCTATACAGACAAACCCAGCAAAGGAGTATGTAGTATGAATCGTGATACCATCTGCGTGCAGGGCGGCTATACCCCCGGCAACGGCGAACCCCGTCAGATCCCCATCATCCAGTCCACCACCTTCAAGTATGCCACCAGCGAGGATATGGGCAAGCTGTTCGACCTTGAGGCCGATGGCTATTTCTACTCCCGTCTGCAGAATCCCACCTGCGATATGGTGGCGAAAAAGATCTGCGAACTGGAGGGCGGCACCGCCGCCATGCTGACGTCCAGCGGTCAGGCGGCAAACTTCTTTGCACTGTTCAACCTCTGTGAGGCTGGCGACCATATCGTGGCGTCCAGCACCATCTACGGAGGCACCTTCAACCTCATCGATGTCACCATGCGGAAGATGGGCATCACTGCTACTTTTGTAGACCCGCTGTGCAGTGAGGAGGAGCTGGATGCTGCGTTCCAGCCCAACACCAAGGTCGTGTTCGGTGAGACCATTGCAAATCCTGCCCTTACCGTGCTGGATATTGAGAAGTTTGCAAAGGCGGCTCACGGCCACGGCGTGCCCCTCATCGTGGATAATACCTTCCCGACTCCGGTCAACTGCCGCCCCTTCGAGTGGGG
>DCCL01000187.1:0-4465 GCA_002313795.1 Faecalibacterium prausnitzii | reverse complement strand
GTGGACAGCGGCAAGTTCGACTGGATGGCTCACGCCGAGAAGTTCCCCGGCCTGTGCACCCCGGATGAAAGCTATCACGGCATCACTTATGCCGAGCGCTTCGGCAAGGAGGGAGCCTTCATCACCAAGGCCACCGCACAGCTGATGCGTGACTTCGGCTCCATGCAGTCCCCCATGAACGCCTATATGCTGAACCTTGGCCTTGAGAGCCTCCATGTCCGGATGCAGCGCCACTGCGAGAACGGCATGGCTGTGGCAAAATTCCTCGAGGCACACCCCAAGGTGGCCTATGTCAATTACTGTGGTCTGGAAAGCAGCCCCTATCATGCACTGGCCCAGAAGTATCTGCCCAACGGCAGCTGCGGCGTGGTCAGCTTTGGTCTGGCAGGTGGCCGCGAAGCCGCCAGCACCTTTATGAAGGAGCTGAAGCTTGCCGCCATCGAGACCCATGTGGCCGACGCCCGCACCTGCTGCCTGAACCCGGCATCCAGCACCCACCGTCAGATGAACGATGAGCAGCTGGCGGCAGCCGGTGTGCCTGCAGAGCTGGTGCGGATGAGCTGCGGTCTGGAGAGCAGCGAAGACCTCATCGCCGATATCGCACAGGCTCTGGATAAAATCTGAATCCCCCTCATCCGTCTGCTCCCGGCGGCAGATCGATGAGGGCGTGGAAAATTGCGCTCTTATATTGAATCTGCACCAAAGGAGTACTATGTTATGCCCTTGATCATACCCAAAACGCTCCCCGCCTACGATGCTCTGTATGAAGAGAACGTCTTCGTCATGCACCGGGAGCGCGCTCTTTCCCAGCATATCCGTCCTCTGGAGATCCTCATCCTCAACCTCATGCCCACCAAGATCGCCACGGAGACCCAGATCGCCCGGCTGCTGGCCAATACCCCCATCCAAGTGCATATGACCCTGCTGCAGACGGCCAGCCATGCGGCCACTCATGTGCCTGCAGCCCATCTGGAAGCGTTCTATAAGACCTTTGACGAGGTGAAGAACAACCGTTACGACGGCATGATCATCACCGGCGCACCGGTGGAGAAGATCGACTTTGAACAGGTGGATTACTGGCCGGAGCTGTGCGAGATCATGGATTTCAGTGAGACGAACGTCTACTCCACCCTCCATGTCTGCTGGGGTGCACAGGCTGGTCTGTATTACCACTATGGCGTGCAGAAACAGCTGCTGGCACAGAAGATGTTCGGTGTCTTCGAGCACAAAGTCACCCGTCCCTCCAACCCGCTGGTGCGCGGTTTCGATGAGGTGTTCTATGCACCTCACAGCCGTCATACCGGCATCAACCGGGAGGACGTGCTGAACTGCAAGGCGCTGCGCATCCTTGCCGAGAGCGACGATGCAGGCCCCTACCTGATGAGCACCGAGAACGGCCGTCAGATCTTCGTCACCGGCCACCCGGAGTATGATAAGTATACCCTTGACTCCGAGTACAAGCGGGATGTGGCCAAGGGTCTGCCCATCGCCATCCCGAAAAACTACTACCCCAACGATGACCCGGAGCAGCCGCCTATCTTCCGCTGGCGCGCCCATGCGCACCTGCTGTATGAGAACTGGCTGAACTACTACGTTTACCAGAACACGCCCTATGATCTGGGGGCCATCAAACGGGTGGAGCACGAAGAAGCATGACAAAACAGCGCCCCTCTCTGCACCGGCATGTCCGTCAGAAGGGGCGCTCTGCTTATATAAGGAGAAACGATTATGGGAATCGAAGCAAAATGGAAGAGCCGTGGCATCCGGGTGGGCAAGCTGCCCTGCGGGCCGCTGGATAAGATCAGCGATGTGCCCGGCGTCACGGTGGGTCACTGCACCCTCTCCGACGGCGGCGTGCAGACCGGCGTGACGGCCCTGCTGCCCCATCCGGGGGATGTGTTCCACGATAAGGTCATGGCGGCAAGCCACGTCATCAACGGTTTTGGCAAGACCACCGGCCTTGTCCAGATCGATGAGCTGGGCACGCTGGAAACGCCCATCCTCTTCACCAACACCCTCAGTGTGGGCACGGCAGAGACGGCACTGGTGAAGTATATGCTGGAGCGAAACCCCGACATCTGCGAGACCACCGGCAGTGTCAACCCGGTGGTCTGTGAGTGCAACGACAGCGGCCTGAATGACATCCGGGGCCTGCACGTCACTGAAGAGAACGTGATGGCTGCACTGGCCGACTGCCGCGCCGACTTTGCCGAGGGTGCTGTGGGCGCGGGCCGGGGAATGCGCTGCCACGGCCTGAAAGGCGGCATTGGTTCAGCCTCCCGTGTGGTGGAGCTGGACGAAAAGAACTATACCATCGGTGCGCTGGTGCTCTCCAACCACGCCGTCTTCGACGACCTGGTGGTGGCAGGCACCCCCATCCAGAGCCTGCTGGAAGCCCATATCCCGCCCCATGAGGACAAAGGCTCCATCATCACGGTGCTGGCAACGGATATCCCCCTCAGCGAGCGACAGCTCCGGCGGCTCTGCCACCGGGCACTGGTGGGGCTCTCCCGCACCGGTTCCTACTGCGGCAATGGCTCCGGCGAGATCGTCATCGCCTTCACCACCGCCAACCGGGTGCCCCATTACTCGGACAAGGCCATCCTGCCCATGGGCATGGTGCACGACGACGCCATCAACCCGCTGTTCCGGGCGGTGGCCGAATGCGTGGAGGAAAGTGTTCTCAGCAGCCTGCTCCACGCCGAGACCGTCACCGGCTATCACGGCCACACGGTAAAGTGCCTGAGCGACCTGCTGGAAGGAAAATAATCAGAACAGCGAAAAGACCCTCCCGGTCAGAGCCACCCGGCTCCGGCTGAGAGGGTCTTATTGTTACTTCCGGGGCTTGCGCACCGGCTTTTTCTTCCGCACACTATAGCCAAAGGTGCCCAGCTTTTTGCCCAGAGCCAGATATTCTCCGTGGCTGTAGACGATGAGCTTTGCCTTGTCGAGGCAGAGCTTGCCTTTTTCGTCCAGCAGGCTCTCGTCCACGTCGCAGGCCACCACTTCGGCCAGAAACAGGTCATGGCTGCCCAGCGGGATGAACTGCGTCACTCTGCACTCAAGGTTGACGGGGCTTTCCTCCAGGATGGGGCAATCGGTAAGGACGGAGCCGGGAGCGGCATGGAGACCGCAGGCGGCGAATTTATCAACGTCCCGGCCGCTCTTGACGCCGCACCAGTCCACCGACTTCACCAGTGCTTCGGTGGGAAGGTTGATGGCAAACTGCCCGCTCTCCCGGATGAGATGGTGGCTGTACCGCTCGGGGCGGACGCTGATGGATACCATGCTGGGCTGGGTGCAGATGGTGCCTGTCCAGCCGATGGTGATAAGGTTGGGCTTATCCAGCCCGCCGCAGGAGACCAGCACCGGCGGCTCAGGGTTCAGCAGGGTGCTGCCTTTCCAGCTCTGTTTGCTCATCCGTGATACTTCCTTTCATAGGGGGCCCATGTCCGCTCGCTGATGATATAGCGGGGACGGGCCTTGGTTTCCATATAGATCTTGCCGACGTACTCGCCAATAACGCCCAGACAGATGAGCTGGACGCCGCCCATGAAGCAGACGATGCAGATGGTGGAGGCCCAGCCGGCTACGACGCTGCCCATCATGGCCTGCACGATGGCCCAGATCACGCCGATGAAGCTGATAAGGCTCACCACGATGCCCGCTCCGGTGATGAGCCGGATGGGTTTATTGGAAAGGCTGGTGATGCCGTCGAAGGCGAGGGCCAGCATCTTGCTGAGGGGATAGTGGCTCTCACCGGCCAGACGCTCGTGGCGCTCGTAGTAAACGGTATCGCTGGGATAGCCCACCAGCGGCACCATGCCCCGCAGGAAGATATTCACTTCCCGGTAGTCGGCAAAGCTTTCCAGCACCCGGGTGCTGATGAGCCGGTAATCCGCATGATTGAACACGATATCTGCACCCAGAGCATTCATCACATGGTAAAAGCCCTCGGCAGTGAACCGCTTGAAGAAGGTGTCGGTATCCCGGCGGCTCCGCACGCCATACACCACTTCGGCACCGTCCAGATATTTTTTGACCATCTCATCCATGGCATTGATATCATCCTGACCGTCGCAGTCGATGGAGATGGTGATATCGCAGCTGCCGCTGTGGAGCGCTTCCATCAGGCCGGCCAGCACAGCGTTCTGATGGCCCCGGTTCCGGCTCTGGGAGATGCCGATGAAGTGTTCATCTTCCGCAGCGAATTTCTGGATGAGCGGCCAAGTGGCATCCTTGGAGCCGTCGTTGACGAAAAGCACCCGGCTCTTTTCACTGACGAGCCCGGCGGCAGCAAGGTCGTTTATCTTTTTGAGGAACATGGGGGCCGTGATGGGCAGCACCTGCTCCTCATTGTAGCAGGGGATGACGATCCATAAAATCGGTTTGGACATAATAGAAAAGGTCTCCTTTATAAAAGGCTTTTGGTCATGGCTTGAGGGGGAGATGCGGGTGGTTGCTC
>DCCL01000188.1:5808-6042 GCA_002313795.1 Faecalibacterium prausnitzii | reverse complement strand
GGTCTTGCGGGCGGCGCGGAGGTTGGAGATCCAGACGCCCAGACGGAACCCGTTTTCATCCACATACCCGGCAGGCACCAGAAGGTCGCCCATCTTTTCAGCGTAGAGCTTTGCGCTGTGATAGTTGTCCAGCCAGTTCTGCTCCCGGACACTGCAGGAGGGGTGCACCGGCGTCGTGGAGCGGCGGTCTTTCTCCCCTTTGAACAGTTCCTTGAGGGCGGCGCGGCGCTCCGG
>DCCL01000188.1:0-5795 GCA_002313795.1 Faecalibacterium prausnitzii | reverse complement strand
TTGTTCTCCCGCAGCATCTGTTTCTGGCGGGAGAGCCAGCTGCCCAGCCAGACGCCGTCACCGGTGCGGTACTGGGCCGGGATGGCAAGACTGCCATGGGCCGTCTTGTATTCCATCGCCATATCGTAGCGGTGCTGCCAGGAATCATTCTTTTCCCAGTTCATGCCCAGCTTATCCAGCAGAGCTTTCCGCTCCGGCGTCACCCGGGCACTGCTGCGGGTGGGATTCTGCCAGGCGTACCGCTGGCGGGAGACCCACTTGCCCAGCAGGATGCCGTCTTCATCTACGTACTCGGTGGGGACATCCAGATTGCCATGGGCCTTATAATACCGGACAGCAGCCTCATAAGCCGTCTGCCACTTACGGTCGTTCCGGTTGGTCCAGTCGATATCCAGAGCTTCCAGTTTGGCGATCTGCTCATCGGTCAGAGTCCCCTCTTTGTAAGCTGCGCGCTGGCTGCCCAGCCAGACGCCCAGCGCCATACCGTCGGGGGTGACGTACTTGACGGGGATCTCCAGGGAGTGGTTCTCAAGATAATACTGCACCGCAGCGGCATAGCTCTTTTCCCAGAGGACGCCGCCGGTGTCCCACACCATGCCCAGAGCTTCCAGACGGGCAATGCGCTCTTCGGAGAGACTGCCGCTCAGATAGCGCTGCCGGTTGTAGACGATCCACTCACCCAGGGCAAAGCCGTCCCGGTCCCGGTAATGGACGGGGACCATCAGGTCGCTGTGGCTGTCCCGGTACCGCTTGGCCGAGGCACAGCCCCGCTCCCAGGCCAGTTTCAGCCGCTGTTTCCAGTTCATGCCCAGCTTGTCCAGACGGGCGATCTGCTCACTGGTGAGACGACCGTTTTTCTTTCCGGCCCGCACAAGGCGCTGATTCTCCAGCCAGCGGCCCACAGCTATCCCCTGCTCATACCAGGAGCGGGGCACTGCCAGCGATTTGCCCTCTGCAGCCATCTGCTTTGCGGCCGCATAGTAACGCTCCCACTCGGCATCCAGACTGCGGCGCAGCTGCCGGTAAGCCTTGCGGCAGGCCGACAGCGGTTCATTGAGGGGGAAAGGCTCCGCCCCTGCCGTGCGGCACTCCTGCCGCAGCTTCTGCACACAGGTCAGAGCCTCAAAGCTGCTGCTCAGCTCCACCAGCGGCACGGAGCCGCAGGCGGCAAGGACGCGGGCCAGCATCTGCCGGTAGACCGGCGGCTCAGCGCTGCGGCGGATCAGCATGGCACCAGCCAGACCCTTCACCGGCTTCTGTGCCGCTGGGCCGTTGACCCGGAGCAGCAGGCGGAGCGCAGCGCCCTCATCCGCATCAAATTCTGCTTCATCGTCGCCGGAGGCATCATCTATCCCATCGACGCGATAGGTATGTACACAGGCACCGAACAGTCCTTCGGCCTGCTGCGCCACCTGCTGGGCGGCTTCGTCATTCTCACAGAGGATGAGATACCGGCCGACAGCATCCGGCAGCCACTGAGTCAGCAGCTGCTGTACAGACGGAAGCTGCTGCACGGCCTTGCGCAGTGCCTGATATTTTTCTTCGTTGAGGTCAGGCTGACCGGGCAGACGGAAGTTCTTTACCTCCGCCAGGAGCCGGGCCATCGCCGTTTCCTGCGGCCACAGCAGCGCCGTGTAAGAAGACGGAGCCTGCATCAGCCCGTTTGCAAGAGCTTCGGCCAGCGTCAGCGGCTCCACCACAGCACGGTTCAGCAGCTCTCCCGCAGCGCGGCAGCCACAGCCCGGCGCATCCGGCTCTGCCAGAGCCAAAAGTTTGGCCTTGGGGCAGAGACGGAGCAGCTGCTGGATGCAGCTCGTCCACTCTCCGGCGCTCATCTCCCGCCAGCCGTCCAGCAGGATGAGGTCGGGGCGGAACTCCGCCAGCTTTACCCAGCCTACCGCATCTTCTGCCGCAAGTTGTTCGCAGCTCAGCATCCGCACCCGGTCTTCTTCCGTTGTCCGGCCCAGCTTCCGGGCCAGTGCACGGCGCAGTTCCAGCCGGGCAGTGCAGGAAACTACCCAGAGGACTCGTGCCGTGGGATGCTGGTCCAGCAGTTCCCATGCGATGCAGCCTTTTCCAGTGCCGGCTGGGCGCACAAGCGCCGCCCGGCCATTCTGTTCCAAAGCAGTCTTCACCGCGCTGCAGGCCGCTTTGTTTGATTCATGTACCAAAATTGCCATATCCTTTTTCTGCCCCTCCCGGTGGTTCAGAAATTCGTTTTACTGCAAAAAAGAAAGGCGCCTGCGCTGAGCCAGGCCTGCACCCCCGGATGCGCTTGCGTTTTCCTGCGAAAAGGTTAATTTCGCATTTTATTTTTAACATAAAAGTTTATTTCTTGTCAAGATACTTTCGCAAATCTTATCCGACATTTTTTTGCAACTTACAGATAAATCTTTTAATAGTATGTCTTTTCCGGGGCAGTTGACGGCGGGGATGGTTGGTGGTAGACTTTCTGCATCCGTTCCCCACGCGGGAAGACACCATCCCAGCGCACCGGCCGCAGCTGCCCCTGCGCTGCACACAAAAAAGAGGTAACTGTTATGAAGATCATCAGCACCGAAAAAGCTCCCGGCGCCATCGGCCCCTACTCTCAGGGCTACGCTGTGGGCGGTTTTGTTTTTACTTCCGGCCAGATCCCTGTAGACCCCGCCACCGGCGCTGTGGCAGAGGGCATCGCCGCTCAAGCGGATCAGAGCTGCCGCAATGTGGGTGCCATCCTGGAAGCCGCCGGCACCGGTTTTGACAAGGTAGTCAAGACTACCTGCTTCCTGGCTGACATCGCCGACTTTGCAGCTTTCAATGAGGTCTACGCCAAGTACTTCACTTCCAAGCCCGCCCGCAGCTGCGTGGCTGTGAAGGATCTGCCCAAGGGCGTGCTCTGCGAGGTCGAGGCCATCGCAGAGGCCTGAGCCGCAGAGCTTTGTGCCCATCCGGCACACACCGGCTGTCAAACAGCTTCCGCGTTGTCCTATGGGGCTGACTGCATCCTGTTCCGGGTGCAGTCAGCCCTTTTTCTGCCCTCCGGTCTATTATTATGAGGGAGACGTCAAAAATGCTGCCTTGAGATCGATATTCTTCCATCGGGTTAATTTTCTTTGCCAAACAAATTGACTTCAATATTCGCTTTTGTTACAATAGAATCACACGACTGACAAATATTTCCGGTCAATTTTGAAAGAGAGGTTCCTGCCTATGTCCAATTCCCGTGTCGAAAGCCACAACCGTGCAGAGCTGCGCAACAAGATCATCAGTGCCGCCACCCTGCTGGAGATCCTGCTTTCCGGCCTTGTGCTCATCGGTCTGCTGCTGGCCATGGTCCCCCTGCTGCAATGGATGCCCGGCCTGCTCTTTGACGGCAACGATGTTGAAGTAAGCACTTTCCTGCAGAGAGCGCTTGATATCGTCATCGGCATCGAGTTCATCAAGATGCTGGCCAAGCACAGCCCCGGCTCCAGCCTCGAGGTCCTGCTCTATGCCATTGCACGGCACATGGTGGTGGGCCACGAATCCTCCATGGAGAACCTGCTCAGCGTGGCAGCTATTGCGCTCATCTTCGTTGTGCGGAAGTTCTGCTTTGTTCCCGCTTTCGGTGCTCATCTGCCTGACGGCCACCCTGCACCCGACCTGACTCCCACCCAGAGCGGCATCCCGGAAGAAGAGTTTGCTTCCCGGCTGCGCAAGCATTTGATGAACCAAACTGCTGATAACACTGATGCCAGCGAAAACGATGCAGCGGAGTCGGAAGAAGACCCGGATTACGAGGACAACACGGAGACTCTGCTGGAAGCTGACCCCGAATGATCTTTATATAAAATAAGGAATGCCCCGCAGGCGGCTGTATGAGCCATCTGCGGGGCATTTTATATTTTCTTCGATTTACTGCTTATGTTTCTGGCCGAAACGGTACTCTTTACCCTCCCGGATGCGCTGGATATTGGCACGGTGCATATAGATGACCATGCCGCCCATGATGGCCGCACCCACGGTGCAGACCACCACATCCTGCGTGGGCAGACCACGCAGCAGGCTGTACACCAGCGTCAGCACCGGATAGAGCGCTGCCATGGTGATGCTGCCCAGCGACACCATACCGGTGGGAAGCAGACAGACAAGAAAGATGAGTGCTAAGATCGGCAGCAGCACCGGCTGGACTGCCAGGATGGCACCAGCGGCCACCAGCACGCCCTTGCCACCCTTGAAGCCAAAGTAGATGGGCTTTGAGTGACCCACTACGGCGAGGATGGCGGCGAGGTATTCGCCCAGATAGGACGAAAAAACGGCATCTGCAGGCAGGAAGTGGAACAGCCACCGGCCAATGCAGACTGCAACAACACCCTTGAGCACATCACCCACCGCCGTGAGGGCAGCAGCCTTTTTGCCAAAGGTGCGCAGCATATTGGTCATGCCGGCTGCACCGGAGCCGTGGGTACGGACATCGTCATGGTAAAGGTACTTGCTGACGAGGATGCCGGTATCCACGCTGCCCAGCAGGTAAGCTTCCGCAGCAACGGCCAGCACGATAAGAAATGCGGTCATCCGACAGGCTCCCTTCCTTATACGTCCTTTGCACCCACCTCGCCGGAGCCGCGCTCACGCACGACAAGGCGGATGGGGGTGTGTTCCAGACCAAAGTTTTCGCGGATCTGGTTGATGATATACCGCTGATAGCTGAAGTGGAACAGATGCTTGGCGTTGACGAAGGCCACGAACGTCGGAGGACGGGTGGAAGCCTGGGTCAGGTAGAAGATCTTCAGGCGGCGGCCCTTGTCGCTGGGCGGCTGCATCCGGGCCGTAGCACGGGCCAGCATCTCATTGAGGACGCCGGTGGGCACACGGGCACCGTTCTGGCTGTCCACGTCGCGGATAAGCTGCATCAGCTTGTTGACGTTGTAGCCGGTCTGGGCCGAGATGAAGATGATGGGAGCGTAGCCCATGAAGCTGAAGCACTCGGCATAGCCGCGGCGCTGCAGCTCCATGGTGTTGGTCTCCTTGCCCTCCACGGCGTCCCACTTGTTGACGACGATAATGCAGGCTTTGCCCTGGTCGTGGGCGTAGCCGGCCACCTTGCTGTCCTGCTCGGTGAAGCCGACGGTGGCATCCACGAGGATGAGGGCCACACGGCTGCGCTCCACAGCGGCCAGCGCACGCACCACCATATAGCGCTCAAGGCCATCGGTAATGTTGCTGCGCTTGCGCAGACCGGCAGTATCGGTAAAAATGAATTTGCCGTAGGCGTTGTCCACCGGGGTATCGATGGCGTCGCGGGTGGTGCCGGCCTCGTTGGCCACGATCATCCGGTTCTCGCCGAGGATGCGGTTGACCAGGCTGGACTTGCCCACGTTGGGACGGCCGATGATGGCGACGGGGATGCGGTCCTCTTCCACAACGGTCTCGCTGAAATCGAGGTGGGCACAGACGGCGTCCAGCAGGTCGCCGGTGCCGTGACCGTGGACAGACGAGATGGGCATGACCTCATCGAAACCGAGGTTGTAGAACTCGTACAGCTCCATCGGGGTCTCGCCCACGTTATCACACTTATTGACGGCCAGGATGATGGGCTTATGGCTGCGGCGCAGCATATGGGCCACATCCTCATCGGCAGCGGTCAGGCCGCTGCGCACATCCACCACCATAATGATGCAGTCGGCGGTGTCGATGGCGATCTGGGCCTGCTCCCGCATATGGGCCAGAATGCCCTCGGTGGCCTTGGGCTCGATGCCGCCGGTGTCCACCAGCAGGAAATCGTGGCCGTTCCACTCGCAGTTGGCAAAGATGCGGTCACGGGTAATGCCCGG
>DCCL01000111.1:14566-19264 GCA_002313795.1 Faecalibacterium prausnitzii | reverse complement strand
CGCGTTCTTCATCAAAGTTATCGTATGCTTTGACCAGCCCCATGCAGCCCGCACTGTAAAGGTCGTCATATTCAATGCCCCTGCCCCGGAATCGGCCGGCACAGGAATGTACCAGCCCAAGATTCTGTTCAATGAATACACTTCGCCGGGTCTTATCTGTAACCATTGCCACGCCCTCTTTTCTTCTTATTATGTAGAGCGTTCATCGAGACGTTTGGTCAGCACGACGCGGGTGCCTCTGCCGGGCTGCGAAGCAACTTTTACCTTATCCATAAAGCTCTGCATGACTGCGAACCCCAGTCCGGAGCGTTCCTCCGGATTTCCGGTAGTAAAAAGCGGCTCCATTGCCTTGGAGATATCCGGGATGCCGACACCCTTATCTGTGATGGTTATTTTCACCAGACGTTCTGGGTAGACTGCAATGGTCATGCTCACCGGGCCGACGCCATCCGGGTAGGCATGAACGATGCAGTTGGTGACGGCTTCGGATACCGCAGTCTTGATATCTGCCAGCTGAGGCACGGTAGGGTCATACCGAGCCAGAAAGGCCGCTGCCGCGCCCCGGGCGAATGCCTCGTTAGCGCTGAGGGAATCGAACTGGATCTTCACACTGTTTTCCACTTTCATCTGTATTCCTCCTGTGTTCCCCCGCCCGGCTCAGCACAGGGGATATCTGCAAGCTGCAAGACCCGCCGGAGCTGTTCCGGCGCGTGCTGGATGCGGAGACTTCCGCCCAGTGTCCGGGCACAGCGCTGTCTTCCCAATATCAGCCCGACGCCGGACGAATCCATAAACCCTACCCCGCCCAGATCCATCACCAGAACGCGGGGACTGCGGGTGAGCAGAGCATCATCCAGCTGAATGCGCAGCCCCTGTGCCGCGTCGTGGTCGATTTCCCCGGCCAGATAGGCGTAGAGCACATCATCTGCCGCGCTGAATGTCACCGTTGCCATATCCTCATCTCCTTTTACATAAAGAAAAGACCTGTACACCTTTTCAGTGTACAGGTCTTTTGAGTTAATTTTTAGGGAATGCTGTCGCTCAGCGGTTTTCCAGCAGAGATTCCGCTTCCAGTGCAACAGCCTCACTGCCGCAGACCAGCAGGCCGCGGCGGCTGTTGGTTTTTGCCTGCGCCAGTGCGTCTGCCAGCGAGGGGCTGAGCTCCGCATCAAAATGATACCGAGCCTTCTCCGTCAGGCGCTCTGCCAGCTCTTTTTCCGTGCCCGCCGGGGCCACGAGGAACACCTTATCGAAGGGGTTTTCCCCCATGCCGGGCATGGTGCTCTTATCCTTCTTCTGTTCCTCGGAGGTCAGGCCGGTCTCCAGCGCTGCAAGGAAGGATTCAGCCCCCTCCTCTTTGGTCAGGCCGATGACGGCGCTCATATGGCGCACTTTTGCCATATTGAGCACCCGCAGAAGGGCCGCTGCCTGCTGCGGGGTGCGGCAGGCATCCAGAATGATGAGAGGCTTCTGAGACAGGACGCGGATGCTGCTGCGGTTTTCCACAGCAGCCAGACCCGCCAGAATGGCGTCGTCCGAGATCTCGAAGCCTTTGCGCCAGAGGGCGAGGGCCATTTCCACGGCGACGGCGGCATTTCCGGCGGCATGACGGCCCAGGAAAGCCAGCGGCGCGGTGTATCCGCCGTAATCCACTTTGCTGGTAAACTTCTCAGCCTCCAGGAAGGTGATATCCTCCGCATCGGGCACGATGAGCTCACTCTCGGCCTTGGCCGCAGCCACCACCAGCTCACTCAGAACCGCCTTGGGCTGCTCCGGTGCGGTGACGCAGACAGAACCCTTCCGCATGACGCCCGCAGCCAGCGCAGCCGAGCGCTCCACCGAGCGGCTCACGCCGTCCGGGCCAATGGCCGTAACGGCGCAGACCGGCATATTAGGCAGGGCCGCTGCCAGACCGGCGTCGGGCATCTCCACCACTGCCAGCCTGCAGCCTGCTGCACCAAAGCAGCGGGCCGCTGCTGCCAGCTCTGCGGCTTCCCGGGGCAGGGGTTTTGCAGCGCTGAGGGCCTCTGCGGCCTGACAGAGCAGCACCGGGTCCACCGACACGCCGCCGATGGCGATGCGGGCCGACAGCGGCTCACAACCCGCACGGTAGAAGCCGGTCATGAATGCAGCTTCCCGCAGGATCGCTGCCAGCAGGCCGGCGGCTGCCGTTTTGCCTGCCGTACCGGCCACACCAACAAACTGCACCTGCTGTACGTCAGCGGGCAGGGCGGCGCGCAGCTCCTCCGCTGGGGCAAAGCCCTCCGGCAGAGAGGAAAAATATTCATTTGCCTGTTCGATGGTCATTGCGTCAATCCTCGTTTCGATGTTTATAGAGCAGCCAGCACATCCTGCACAGGGCCAGACAGAACATTCCCACCAGAATGCCGGTGAGGACGCCCGAGAAATCCAGCCAGACATCCGTGACCTGGCTGCTCCGTCCTTCGCTGAAGAGCTGGATGGTCTCGTCGGTCAGGGCCGTGATCAGACCGCCCAGCACCGGCCACGACATATGGCGGACGAACCGCCGGGTGTAGACCCGCAGGCAGAGCATGAGCAGGAAGCCTTCCAGCGTATACTCACAGAAATGTGCCAGTTTGCGCACGATGTGCATGGTCAGGTGGTTTGCAACGCCGGGCATCCCCAGCTTCCGCAGCACCTTCTGCATCAGCACCAGCACACGGTCACTGGCCTCCGAAGAGACATCTGCGATCTGCATGGAATTGGAAAAGATGAACACGATGCACCCGAGGAGGGCGAAGGTAAAGATGACCCGTGCCGCAATGAGCCATGGAGAAGTTTTCTGCATGTTTTCTCCCTGCATCAGCCCAGAGCCTTGATGCTCTGCTCAATGTTGGCGAGCTTATCCTGGCTCTTGGCGTGCTTATTGCGGATCTCCTCCACCAGTGCGGCAGGAGCGCGCTCCACGAACTTGGGGTTATTGAGCTGGTTCTCGAACATAGCCAGTTCCTTCTCGGCCTTGGCTTTTTCCTTATTCAGGCGGGCCAGCTCCTTGTCGCGGTCGATGAGCTCCATCATGGGGATGAAGCCGCGGGCAGCGTGGGTGGACACCTGCACCATGCCGTCGGTGCTGCCCTCATACTTCTGGGTGAAGGTCACATCGGTAGCGAAAGCGAACTTTGCCAGATAGACCTCAGCCTTCTGGAAGGGAGCCGGGTCGGCGGTCTCAATGATCATGCTGGTCTTCTTGGCGGGATGGACGTTCATCTCGGTGCGCATGGTACGCACAGCCTTGATGTAGTCCATGACCTTCTCGAAGGCTTCCTCTTCCTCAGGCCAGTTGTGGCTCTCATCCACCGTGGGCCATGCCTGGGTCATGATGGTCTCAGCAGAGCCGGGCAGAGCCTGATACAGCTCCTCGGTGATGAAGGGCATGAAGGGGTGCAGCAGCTTGAGGGCCTTGTCCAGCACATACACCAGCACACGGCGGGCGGTGTCGGCCTGCTCGGCGTCGCCAGAGTTCAGGCGGGGCTTTGCGATCTCGATGAACCAGTCGCAGTAGACGTCCCAGATGAAGCTGTTGATCTTGGCAGCGGCCAGACCCATTTCGTAGTGATCCAGATTGTCGCTCATGGCACCGGCCACCTGATTCAGCTTGGTGAGCACCCACTTGTCGCTCATATCCAGCTTGTCCTCGCTGGGCAGGCCGGGCTGGAAGTCCTCGGGCAGGTTCATTAGCACGAAGCGGGTCGCGTTCCACAGCTTGTTTGCAAAGTTGCGGGCAGCCTCCACCTTCTTCTCGCTGTAACGCATATCGTTGCCCGGGGTGGAGCCGTCCACCAGCATGAAGCGGAGAGCGTCGGCACCGTACTTGGCGATGACCTCCAGCGGGTCGATGCCGTTGCCCAGACTCTTGGACATCTTGCGGCCCTGACTGTCGCGGACGATGCCGTGGATGCAGACCGTGTTGAAGGGTGCCTTGCCGGTGTAGGCCAGACCGGAGAAGATCATGCGGCTGACCCAGAAACCAATGATGTCATAGCCGGTGACGAGGGTGTTGGTGGGATAGAAATACTTCAGGTCCTCACTGTCCTCATTGGGCCAGCCCAGGGTGCTGAAGGGCCACAGGGCGGAGGAGAACCAGGTATCTAGCGTATCCGGGTCCTGGGTGAGCTTGGTGCCGCCGCACTTGGGGCAGGTGCAGGGTGCGCTCTTGGCGACCACAGTCTCGCCGCAGTCGTCGCAGTACCAGGCCGGGATCTGGTGGCCCCACCACAGCTGGCGGCTGATGCACCAGTCACGGGTGTTCTTCATCCAGTTCATATAGTTCTTGGTAAAGCGCTCGGGCACGAACTTGATATCGCCCTTCTCCACGCACTCGATGGCAGGTTTTGCCAGAGGCTCCATCTTGACGAACCACTGCTTGGACACCATGGGCTCAATGGTGGAGTGGCAGCGGTAGCAGGTGCCCACCTCGTGCTTGAGGGGCTCGGTCTCCTTCAGGAAGCCGCTCTCTTTCAGGTCGGCCAGAATGGCCTTGCGGGCCTCGAGGGTGGTCATGCCGGCATACTTGCCGCAGTCCAGCACATGGGGCTCATTGACGGTGTTCTTGCCTGCGGCAAACAGAGCGTCGGCAGCAGCCTTGTCGGCAGCGCCAGTCATGTGGCCGTCGTAGGTGAAGACCCGGACGATGGGCAGGTCATGGCGCAGACCCACCTCAAAGTCGTTGGGGTCGTG
>DCCL01000111.1:0-14468 GCA_002313795.1 Faecalibacterium prausnitzii | reverse complement strand
TCGGCGTGCTCATCGCAGACGATGGGGATCTCCTTATTCAACAGGGGCAGGATGACATGGCAGCCATGCAGGTGGGCATAGCGGGGGTCGTCGCCGTTGATGGCAACAGCGGTATCGCCCAGCATGGTCTCAGGACGGGTAGTAGCCAGTTCCAGCATCTCGCCGGTCTCCTTGACCGGGTAGAGCAGGTGCCAGAAGTTGCCGTCCTTCTCCTCGTACTCCACCTCAGCATCGGAAATGGAGGTGTTGCAGTGGGGGCACCAGTTGACCATCCGGTTGCCGCGGTAGATGAGGCCCTTGTCATACAGGCGGACAAAGACCTCCTTGACTGCCTCAGAACAGCCCTCATCCATGGTGAACCGCTCGCGGTCCCAGTCGCAGCTGCTGCCCAGCTTCTTCAGCTGGCTGACGATACGGTTGCCGTATTTGGTCTTCCAGGCCCAGGCGCGCTTCAGGAAACCGTCGCGGCCCACCATCTCCTTGGTCAGGCCCTCGGCACGCATGGCCTCCACGACCTTAGCCTCGGTAGCGATGGATGCATGGTCGGTGCCGGGCACCCAGAGGGCGGCGTAGCCCTGCATCCGCTTGGTACGGATGAGGATATCCTGCATGGTGTTATCCACAGCGTGGCCCATGTGGAGCTGACCAGTGACGTTCGGAGGGGGCATCACGATGGTGTAGGGTTTCTTGTCGGGGTCGGCCTTGGTGTGGAAGTAGCCGCCATCCAGCCAGAACTGGTAGATGCGGTCTTCCACCTGGCTCGGATCATACTGTTTTGCGAGTTCTTTCATAGTATCCTCCCAGATGAATAAATGGAGTGGGACGAAAAAAGCCGTCCCACGGAGCGTTCCATGGGACGGCTGTAATATAACCGCGGTACCACCCAAATTGCACACGGCTTTCTGCCGTATGCCCCTTGATGCCCCGATAACGTGGGGCAGACCCGGAGGCGACTACTCTTGTTTCCCCGCCTCTGCTCAAAAGCGACAGCACGCCGCACCGCCATACCGGGTTTTCAGCAGCCCCCGGCTCTCTGGATGGCAGGTCATAAAATGGCGCGCACTCTTTTTCCTTGCATTTATAAAAAGAATATAGCGTTTTTTGTGCGTTTTGTCAATCACTTTTTGCTTTTTGTACTGATAGTCACTCGCTCTTCCAGCGCTGCCATATCTTCCAAGCCAGTTCCGGGCAGAACAGAAGAAGCAGCACCTTTATCCGTTCTTTTCTATAGCGTCTCGGTACTTTCAGCGCTGCCACCCCGCAGTGACGCGCGGTTTGTATCATTTCTTTTTTTAGCATGTCATCCCGGTATTCACTCTTTGCCATATGGAAGTAGACATTACTGCACGCCATTGCTTTTCTGCTCCGGGCAGATTCTTCCATTGAGGGATACTTTGCCGTCATTTCAATAATGCGTGTCCATGCTATTACCTCACTGTACCACTTCGCCCTGGAAAATTTCTGGCGGGTCGCAGAGCCTCTTCGATAAACATAATGATACAGCGGTGCCTCCACGAATGCCATCTTTCCTGCTGTCAGAAATGCCTGCGTCCAGAAAAGGGTGTTTTCTCCAATAGACAGTGACAAATCAAACCATAGTGTTTCCAACAGCTCCCTATAGTACAACGAACGCCAGATCTGAACGCACGAATGGCGGTTCTGATATGAAAATTTCTCCAGTGTCACAATGATGGGCTCTGGCATCTCTGTCGGCAGAGATGCAGAGAAAACCACCTGAGCACTGTCATTCCTTTCGCTTTTCACATCACAGACAGATAACTTTGTTCCTCCCCTTTCCAGAGCACCGTAAAGCCATTCCAGATATTGAGGCTCCACATAGTCATCTGAATCCACAAAGGCAATGTACTCTCCTTTCACCCGTTCCAGACCAAAATTGCGTGTAGCAGATACTCCCGCGTTTTCCTTTCGGAAAATCCGAACACGCATATCTCTCTGTGCATAATCCTGCATCACAGCCCAACTGTCATCCGAAGAGCCATCGTTTACCACGATCAGTTCCAGGTTCTCCCATGTCCGGCTAAGGAGACTGTCCAGGCAGCGTGGCAAATATTGTTCCACATTGTAGACGGGGACGATCACGGAGATCAATGGCTCCTATGTTTTCATTTTTTCAGCCCCTTTCGTGCGATATTTATAAATCGTTCTTTCAAAGCCTTAAACTCTGTGCTCCTGCCGTATAATCCATACATCGTCACTGCGAACAGAACCGTGTACAATACTCCCGTCAGGATAAATCGGAATACACTGTCTACCGGGAAGTAATGCACCCAGCCGTACGAAACCGCTGCAAGCAAGAACATAATGATGACTCGGCAGAGATATTCTGCAAAATACTGTTTCAGTCGTTTCTTCCACTCTTTCCGCATACCATAGCGCATCAGAATGTAGGGCTCTATCCACACGCAAGTGCAGATACTGCTAATGATCGTACCCCCGATGACACCGGCGATCCCATAATACTGCACCAAAATGAGAGAAACGACCAGATTTATGATCGACTCTACGACTGCCTTGTACCGGTCATACCAGAACAGACCCTTTGCCTCCCGGAAGAGCAAATTGATCTGTCGCATACCCGTGATCCAAAATTCTGCAACGATGATTCCTACAGTCGTCATCGGGAAGCAGAACTGCCACCCAAAGAACAGGCCAATAAAGGCGTTGAACAACGTAAAAAGTCCTCCCGCCCAATAGGAGTAAAGAATAAAGAACATGAACTCAAGTTGTCGGTACACATCATAGACCCTTGTCTCATCCTCAATGGCACCCAGATTTCCTATGCTGCCAGTCATCGCACTTGACAATTTTGCCATAAAAGTGTTGATTGAATTAGTGACCAGCTTATAGTTTGAATAGATACCCACCGCCGACAGGCCAATAAACGAAGACATGATCAGACTGTCAGTATTTCGCACCACAACAGTCGCTGCCTTGTGGATACTCATGGCACCAATATTCCTCAGAATGCCCTTTCGCTCTTCCTTTTCCGGGAGTTCATGACACTCCTTCAGATAAGGGAACTCCCGATCCACCTTATAGGAAATAATGATGTTGGGGATAAACTGCATCACAAACTGGATGATCAGATAGAGAATGAAGTTTCTCGTCAGAACCAGCGCAACGATCTGGAAGATGACCCTTAGGCAGTCTGTAACCTGTCCATATGCACTTTTGATATAGGCTTTTTGATTGGCAAGGTAAATCGAATTTTTATAATTCAGCAGATACGAGCAGGATGAATTGAGGACATAAAACATATAGATGAGCCGGATATGCTCAATGCCGCTTGAATCCTTGATAAAAAAGTGCAAAAACGGCAGCAGTACCAGACCCACCGCCAGCACACAGGCTGCAACACCTCGATAGAGCCATTTATACAGATTCATCAGACGGGCAATCTTATCTTTGTCATCGTTTGCTGCCGGCTCATACATACTGAAGATCATAGCAGTGCCGATACCCAGTTCCGCAAAGTTCAGGATGCCCAGCACATCGGTAAACAGACCGTTGACGCCCAGATACGCCGCGGAGAGATAACGGATGAAGATCATCCGGCTGATAAACTGCAGCAGCATATTCAGCATCTGCCCGCCGACATTTACGAGCATATTGATGATGGTATATTTTGTCCGCATTCTTCTACCCTTTCTCTTTTCATCGGAAACTCCACGCCCAGACATATAACTGAGGCAAAACTGCAAAGAACAGAACTTTCTTTTTAAACTGTATTACTGGCCATCTTCGTACACCACCAAAACACTTTTCGAACATATGCCGTCGTTTCGCCCCAGAACTGTTATTTCTCCGGTATCAGTTTCCTCTACACATTTTTGTCCGCATGCTTATGCAGCCCCTCAGTGCCTGCATCAATGGCCGCATCAGCCATTTAATATTCCAATGTAAATTCTGCTTTTTCTAAAAAACATTGACCTCATCCAGCCGCTGCTTCACACTTTTCTGACGCATAACGATGCTCACTGGCAGATTACTGGCATAACTTTTTCCTTCTGTTTTAATGCTTCAGTTTCTCCACCTTCAGTTTTAATTTTCTTACCAAAGCATATAAATATGGCGAAACAAAATAGAGCAGTATCCTTGCTTTGTATTTTTCATGTCGCGGCATCCACATCAGGCCCCACAAACGTCCCCGTATCCGGGCACGTTCTCTCTTGTAGATGTCACGTTCATCCTCTTTTATCGTCACCTCGCCAAGTCTTATCTGTACGAGCTGGTCCAGCAGGCCGTTGCAGCTCCGGAATGCCATACGGTTCAAACCGTGGTCCTGCGCAAAATCCATGCGGTCAAAAATGCCCCAGACTTTGTCCAGACACTGTTTCAGTGTTTTCTGGGCCATGATACTGCCCTCACGCTGCACATAGTAATAAAAATCCTCGGGAATGGTCACGATGCGCTCACAGGCCCAGTAGAGATAATGAGCCACATATTCGTCCTCATGGAGCCGCCCGAATGGAAAACGGATGTTTTCGAACAGTTCTCTGCGATACAGACGATTCCACACCGTGATATAGTACCAGTTCTGGTTTCCGCCCAGCCGGTCCAGCATCTGTATCCGGTCCAGCACCTCGTATTTTGTGATAGGAGATCTGCGGTTCACGGATACCCCCCCCCGTAAATCCACATAGGTATAGCTGCATACGGCGATCTGTGCATCATTGCACACCATGGCGGCATAGAGCTTTTCGTACATCTCCGGCGCAACATAGTCGTCACTGTCCACGAAGCCGATGTAATCGCCCCGGGCTGCCATCAACCCTGCATTCCGTGCCGCTGAAAGCCCAGCATTCTTCCGGTGGAGCACCACCACCCGCTCATCCTTTTCTGCGGCCGCATCGCAGATGGCCGGGCAGTTGTCCGGTGAACCGTCATCCACAAGGATGAGCTCCAGGTCCCGGAAGGTCTGGTTCAGGATAGAGTCGATGCACTTCTGCAGATAAGGCTCCACTTTATAGACCGGTACGATGATGCTCAGCATTGGTTCTGCCATCGGTTTCTCTCCATTTTTCTCTCCGCCTGAACCGGCAAAGTTATTTTTACTTATCTTATTTATAATAACATCCAACTCGTATTCTTTCAACGATTTACAGCACTTTCGTGCAAAACTCACTCTGCTTCCAGCAGTTCCGTCTTCAGGCGGGCGATGAGCCGCTCCATCAGGGCCACCCGGTTGAAGGGGGTCATGAGGTAGAAGCCATCTGCATAAGGCAGAGCCTCCCGGGCCATCTGCATGGAGATCTCCAGACCCAGAGCCTCGCCCTGCTCCCGGTCAAGGCCGGCGAACCGCCGGATGATATCTTCCTCCACATGGATGCCGTTGACCTCGTTCTCCATAAAAATGGCGTTCCGCTGGCTGACCACCGGCATGATGCCGGCCAGGATCTTTGCCCTGCCGCCCAGCACTTCCCGGGCGTGCCAGAGGTTCTCCACTGCCTGCTCCGAGAGCACGGGCTGGGTCAGGAAGCCGGACATTCCATTTTCCAGTTTTTCCGCTGCCCGGCGCAGTTCCACCTCAAAATTCCGGGCGTTGAGGTTCAGCGCACCGAACACCGTCATGGGGGAGGGCATCTCACGGCCCTCTCCGGCCAGAGACACGATATACTGTGCCAGCTTGCGGGAGTTGAACTGATAGACGTTCTTCACCTCATCCCGCTCTGCAGTGGGGATGGGGTCGCCGGTAATGGCCAGCACTTCCCGCACGCCCTCAGCGTACAGGCCCAGAAGCAGGGCCTTGGTGGCGTTCAGGTTCCGGTCACGGCAGGTCATATGGGGCAGAGCGCACATTCCCAGCTCCCGGTGCACCCGGCAGGCCACCAGAGAGGAATCCATCCGGGCCTGTGCAATGGGGCAGTCCGCAATGGTCAGCAGGTCCGCGCCTGCAGCCTGCAGCCGCCGGGCACCGTCCAGATAACTGGCCAGGTCTGCCGTTCTGGGGGAATCCAGCTCAATGGCGATGACCTTCTCCCCGGCCTTCAGTTTCCTCAGGAAGGGGTCATCTTTTTCCACTTCCGGTGCAGTAACGGTGGAAACTTTTGCTGCCGGTGCCGCCTCCCGCTCCGGCAGGGCGTCCAGCTCTGCCCGCAGAGCCGCGATATGGGCCGGCGTGGTGCCGCAGCAGCCGCCCAGAATGCGTGCACCGTCTGCGGCCATCTGACACACTTCCCGGGCAAAATACTCCGGCTTTCCCTGATACCGCACCCGTGCCCGGGTGACCACCGGATAGCCTGCATTGGGCATCACCGAGAGGGGCAGCGCCGTACCGCCCAGTCCATGCACCAGTTTTTTCATGGCGCCCGGGGCCGAGACGCAGTTCAGACCCACGGCATCCACCACGCCGCTCTGCTCCATCCGATGGAGCAGTTCCCGGAACAGCACACCCTCCCGGGTGTACCCATCGGGCAGAACTGCAAAAGACACCAGCACAAAGGCGTCCGGCACCTCCGTGCGGAGCGCCCGCACTGCCTCGAGGATGCCGACGTCCGAACTCATAGTCTCGAAGAGGAAATTCTTTGCACCCAGTGCAGCAAACTTTTTTGCCACCGTCTCATATACCCGGCCTGCGGGGGATTCTTCGGTATCCGGGGCCGGCCCGAGGTCGGCAAATACAGCGGCACCGGTCTCCGATGCGGCCTCACAGGCCAGTTTCCAGCCTGCCTCGGCCAGCGCTTCCCAGACGGGGATATGGGCCATCCGGGGCAGGCCGAAGGTATTGCTCTTGATGGCATCTGCTCCTGCGGCCAGATATTCCCGATGCACCTTCCGGACGCCCTCCGGGTCGGTGAGGTTGGCCTGCTCGCACTCGGTGCCGGGTGCTGCTTTATAATAGGTACCCATACCGCCGTCGAAGAGCAGCGGCTTCCGGGCAAGGTGTTCTCTTACATTGATCATGGGGTGGTTCTCCTTTTCTCCGGGGGAGATTTTTTCTTTTATCATCTTCAGTTTAATGAAGTTTGCGCACTTGTCAAGTATTTTTGCCCCCGGATAGCCCATTTTGCTTGCGCCGGAGCGGATTTTGTGCTATCCTATGCATACTTTACAAATCGTTGGGAGGGTTTTGCCATGCGCCATGCAGGCACTCAGGAGATCGAAACGCCGCGGCTGATTCTGCGCCGCCTACAGCCCGCCGATGCGGACATGATGTACCATAACTGGGCCAGTGACCCGGAAGTGACCCGCTTTCTGCGCTGGGAACCCCACAAGAGCCCGGCCGAGACCCGGGAGCTTCTGACCGCATGGGCGGAACTCTACCAGAACCCCGATTACTACCAGTGGGCCATCGTGGAAAAGGCCACCGGGCAGGTGTTCGGCACCATCAGCATCTTCCGCTCCCCTTCGGCAGAGACGCCGCCCTCCGAATGGCCCGGACTGGACCACACGAAGGGCATCTGGGAAGTGGGCTACTGCATGGGCAAGGCATGGTGGAACAAGGGTCTGATGACCGAAGCCTGCAAGGCAGTTGTTGATTACTGGTTCAAAAATACAGATGGTAATTGGCTTTTCTGCTGCCACGCCATCGGGAACCCCGCCAGCGGCAAGGTCATGATGAAAGCCGGGTTCGTCTATGACCACGATGCTGTCTATCACAAATTTGACGGCACAGCGTTCTCCTGCAAGTGCTATGCCCTCACCCGGAAGCATTATGAAGAGTTATACTGTTCCGAAAAATAACAGAAAGGAATCATTTTGAGCGAACTTTACGATATTTTAGTGGAAACTCCCCCGACGAAAGTCATCCTGCTGGCCCTCGACCAGGGCCTGTGGGACTGCGAGCGGAGCCTTGCCGAACTGGCCGCCCTCTGCGAAGCCAATCACATGGAAGCCGTGGCCGAAGTGACCCAAAAGCGCCAGACCCCCGAGACCGGCACAGTGCTGGGCAGCGGCAAGCTGGAAGAGGCTTCCGCAGCCGCTGCCCAGCTGGGTGCCGAGTGCGCCGTCTTCGACGGCGAGCTGACCGGCAGTCAGATCCGCAACATCTCCACGGCTCTGGGCGGCATGGAGGTCATCGACCGCACCATGCTCATCCTCGAGATCTTCCGCAGCCGTGCCGTGACCAATGAGGGCAAACTGCAGACTGAACTGGCCCTGCTGCGCTATCGTCTGCCCCGCCTGCAGGGCATGGGCGAGAGCCTGAGCCGTCAGGGCGGCGGTGGCGGCGGCGGTGGCGGTGCCCGCCGTGGTGCCGGTGAGACCAAGCTGGAACTGGACCGCCGCCACGTCCACGCCCGCATCGATGCGCTGGCCGAGAAGCTGGCCGAGATGGAGAAGCGCCGGGGCGAGAGCCGGAAGGCCCGTGCCAAGACTGGAATGCCTGTGGTCAGCCTTGTGGGCTACACCAACGTGGGCAAATCCAGCCTGATGAATGCCCTCTGCGGCCCCAGCGTGGCCGAGGCCGATATGCTGTTCGCCACCCTCGACCCCACCAGCCGGAAACTGGTACTGCCCAGCGGCATGGCCGTGCTGCTGGTGGACACCGTCGGCTTCGTCTCCCGCCTGCCCCACAATCTGGTGGAGGCGTTCAAATCCACTCTGGAAGAAGCCGCATGGTCGGACGTCATCGTGCGGGTGGCGGACGCCGGCGATGAGCAGCGGGAAGAGCAGCTGGCCGTCACCGACGAAGTCCTGGACGGCCTGGACTGCGCTGACATCCCCCGCCTGACCGTCTACAACAAATGCGACAAGCCCGGGGCCCTGAGCTTTGACCCCGACATCCTGCTCACCAGCGCCAAGACCGGTTACGGTCTGGACAAGCTGCTTCAGAAGCTGGATGAGACCCTCAGCGACCGGGTGCACACCATCCGGGTGCTGCTCCCCTACGATAAGCTTGGCCTCGCGGCCCCCATGCGGGAGCGGGGCAGCGTGCAGGTGGAGGAATACCGGGAAGACGGCCTCTATCTCGAGGGCATCGTCAAGACGGAAGACCTCCACTGTTTTGAGGGCTATCTGGTCTGACCTATAAACGACCACAAGCAAAAAGAGACCGCCGTGTTTCAGACACAGCGGTCTCTTTTTATATAAGGTACATCACCCTGCGGCAGGGGTCACACCCTCCGGGCCCAGCAGCCGGTCATACCGGCCGGTGAACACCCGTTCCGGCAGTGCCGCTGTCAGGGCGAGGGCGGCGGAATAGCGCTCCTCCTCGGTGAGGGGCTCCTCCACCGGCGGGAAGTGTGCAAGCACCTCATCCAGCTGATGCTTCACCTCACGGGCCACAAAGATGCCCCGGTCGGTGAGGTATATTTTGCCGTAATACTCCTTGACGATCATCCCCCGCTCCATCAGCAGGTTCATCACCCGCACCACCGAAGGCTTGGTCACGCCCAGCTTCTCGGCAATGCTGCGGGAGCTGATGTCAAGATGGGTCTGCGAGACCTCATAGATAGCCAGCAGATACCGCAGGTGCGCCGACGTCAGTTCCATCTCGTATCACTCTCTTTTCGTTTTTGCAGAAGGGGCGCGGGCCAAAGACCCGCGCCCCCTCTCTTTGCGTTATTGCTCAGTGGCAGCCGCCGCTGCAGCCATCGCAGCTTCCGCCGCAGTCACAGCCACCGCCGCAGCCGCTGCACCCGCCGCCATGCTTATGGGAGTGCCAGGTGATCCAGCCCACACCACCCAACACGATGGCTCCGACAATAATGGTCGGCAGGTTGAAATTGGCAGCCAGAAATTCCATCATAACAATGCACTCCTTTCAGCGCGTTTTCAGAAGAGGAATCAGCTTACTTGATTTTGGAAACGTCGATCTTGACTTCCGTATCATTGATGTACTTGTTGGGACGGAACATCAGATACAGGAATGCTGCAAAGACAGCCACGGCCACGATGGTGAAGAAGTTGAAGCTGACCTCACCGGTGAACAGGCCGCCGATCTGGTACACGACCAGAGCAGCGCAGTAAGCCAGCACGCACATATAACCAATGGCGATTGCCGTCCACTTGCCGTTGTTCATCTCACGCTTGATGGCACCCATAGCGGCGAAGCAGGGGGCGCACAGCAGGTTGAAGATCATAAAGGCGTAAGCGCTCAAAGCAGTGTAGTCCTTGGCGACAGCGGTCCAGATCTCATCACCGTTCTCAGACAGCTCGCCGCCGAAGTGATACAGAACACCGAAGGTACCGACAACATTCTCCTTTGCGATCAGGCCGGAGACGGAAGCAACGGTAGCTTTCCAGTTGCCGAAGCCCAGAGGCGCGAAGATCCATGCGATCTTGGTTGCAATGGCGGCCAGCACGGAGTTGTCCTGATCCTCGACCATACCGAATGTGCCGTTCTCAAAGCCGAAGCCCTGCAGGAACCACAGAACGACCGTAGCCAGCAGAATGACGGAACCTGCACGCTTGATGAAGGACCAGCCGCGCTCCCAGGTGGCACGGAAAACGTTGCCCCATGCCGGCACGTGGTAAGCAGGAAGCTCCATAACGAAGGGAGCTGGATCACCGGCGAAGAGCTTGGTCTTTTTCAGGATGACGCCGGAGCAGATGATGGCAGCCATGCCGATGAAGTAAGCGGAGACAGCCACCAGGGAAGAACCACCGAACATTGCACCCGCGATCAGGCCGATGATGGGCATCTTGGCACCACAGGGGATAAAGCAGGTGGTCATGATGGTCATGCGGCGGTCACGCTCGTTCTCAATAGTACGGGAAGCCATGACGCCCGGGACACCGCAGCCGGTGCCGACCAGCACGGGGATGAAGCTCTTGCCGGACAGACCGAAGCGGCGGAAAATACGGTCCATGATGAACGCGACACGGGACATATAGCCCACATCCTCCAGGATGGACAGCAGGAAGAACAGGACCAGCATCTGAGGCACGAAGCCCAGGACCGCGCCGACACCGGCAACGATGCCATCCATGATCAGGCCGTACAGCCAGCCTGCCACGCCGATGCTCTCCAGGAAGCCGCCCAGTGCATTGGGCACGATCTCTCCAAACAGAACATCATTGGTCCAGTCGGTGGCAAAGGTACCAATGGCCCAGCCGCCGTCCGCAATGGAAGTACCCATGGACAGGGAATACATCAGGAACATGATCAGCGCGAAGATGGGCAGGGCCAGCACGCGGTTGGTGACGATCTGGTCGATCTTGTCCGAAATGGTCAGGTTCTCCACACGGGCTTTCTTCTTGACTGCCTTCTCGACCACACCGTTGATGTAAGCGTAACGCTGGTTGGTGATGATGCTCTCGGCGTCATCATCCATCTCGGTCTCGCAGTCCTTGATGTGCTGGTCGATGTGAGCCATCAGGTCAGAAGGCAGCTTCAGCTCCTCCTGCACTTTCTCATCGCGCTCGAACAGCTTGACGGCATACCAGCGCAGGAAGCGGTCATCGACCTTCCCCTGAATAGACTCTTCGATGTGGGCGATGGCGTGCTCGACGCTGCCGGTAAAGACGTGAGGCAGCTCGCCGGTCTTGCCTGCCTTGGCGGCAGCGATCGCAGCCTTTGCCGCAGCCTCGGTGCCCTCGCCCTTCAGGGCGCTGATCTCAACGGCCTGGCAGCCCAGCTCGGCACCCAGCTTCTTCAGGTCGATCTTATCGCCGTTCTTGCGGACCAGGTCGATCATGTTGACGGCCATGACCACGGGGATGCCCAGCTCGATGAGCTGAGTGGTCAGGTAGAGGTTGCGCTCGATGTTGGTGCCATCGATGATGTTCAGGATGGCATCGGGCTTCTCCTTGACCAGATAAGTACGGGAGACCACCTCTTCCAAGGTGTAGGGAGACAGCGAATAGATGCCGGGCAGATCCTGGATGATGACATCCTTCTCGCCCTTCAGCTTGCCTTCCTTCTTCTCAACAGTGACGCCGGGCCAGTTGCCAACGTACTGATTCGAGCCGGTCAGATTGTTGAACAGGGTAGTCTTACCACAGTTCGGGTTGCCGGCCAGTGCAATTTTGATACTCATTGCGTTCCCTTTCCTCTCTATGGAATCAAACCACTTCGATCATTTCGGCGTCGGCCTTGCGCACACTCAGCTCGTAGTTGCGCACGGTCAGCTCCATCGGGTCGCCCAGAGGGGCCACCTTGCGGACGTAGATTTCCACGCCCTTGGTGATGCCCATGTCCATGATGCGGCGCTTCACCGGGCCCTCGCCATGCAGGCGGGCCACGGTGGCAGTTTCGCCCACCTTGACGTCTTTTAGAGTCTTCATAAAAAATCCTCCTCTACTTGTCTATATTCCGAGACTATCCAGTGTCGGAGCGTCTCCTAAACAGCGCGCCTGCGCTGTTCAGCCGATCATAATGCGGTTCGCCATCGTCTTGTCGAGGGCCAGACGGCTCTCTTTGACCTGCACGATGAGGTTGCCCGCGATCTCGTTGACGACAGTGACATCACTGCCGACGACGAATCCCAGTTCCGCCAGATGCAGCCGGACTTCGTCTTTGCCGCTGATCTTGCGGATGGTAACAGTCTCGCCTGCTTTTGCCATAGTCAAAGGCATCATGTTTCATCCACTCCCATTCATTTCCCCCTCAGAGCGGGGATCATTTCTGTTCGCTGTTTGCGCTTTTTTCTGACAGCCCGCAGCACTGTGCGCTGCTATGCTGCTTTTGCACATTTTGCTGAACACACGCTTCGGTTAGTCAGCCGGAACTATCAGCGTAGATAGTTTATACTTACTAACCCGATTTTGTCAATAACTTTTCCGCTTCAAAAAGTTAGTTTGTATGAACAAACAAAATTCAGTCCCCCAGATTCATAGTTTTTTAACATTTTTAACAGAGACTAACTCAGTCTTTTTAGCCTTATATTCAATTTTTCTCATTTCTCAGTTGCATCTGTTTTGCACTGCATCGGAGAAAAAATGACACAGCCGCCCGGTGCAGGGGGTATTCTGCAACGGACGGCCGCGTGTCAAAAGGAGGATCTTCCCACCGATGCCTGCTGTCAACAGGCCCCGGCGGGCGCCAGGATAAAAAGAGAGTATTTGGAAGTGAATGTCAGTTTTGGGGCGTCAGGCTGCCACGGCCAGACGCTGGATGGGGGTGCCGCTGTGGAACAGGCGGAGATACACCGCCGTACACTTGTTCAGCTGTGCAAAATGCTGCTGCGCCGCGGCAGGGTCGCCGTAGGCTTTCCAGCAGCCGCAGCAGGTGAAGTTGCGGCCCTCATTCTCGATAAAGCCCACCACATCGGGGAGCGGATAGCCCAGAAATACGCCGATCTCATGCGGAAAATCCGCTCCGCAGCAGAGACGGCGGGAGAGCTGGTTCAGCAGCGGCTGATAATCCTCCGGCTGCTGCGGCAGGACATAGCCGTCCCGGTACAGGAACTCCCGCACCTGCGGCTCTGCCAGCAGGGCGCGGAGCCTGTTTTTCCGGTAGACATAGACCAGATAGAGGTGAGTCCGGGCGCATCCCTTGAGGACGCGGACGCTCAGCCCCTTGCCGCCCAGCTGTCTGTTCCAGCTCTGAACGCGGCGGGCAAGGTCGGCGCAGTCCCGCGTCTCATAGCGGAACAGTCCCGCGGGCTTCAGCCCGGCCAGCACCGGTGCGCACTGTTCGATCATCACGGTCTCAAAATTGCGTTCCATGCTGCCTGCCCTCCTGCTTTTCTGGTTATCCTGCCCTGCCGGTCTGTCTTTATGCGGAGCATTGGTTAGATTTAGCTAACTTTAAATTCAAAAAGAATGCGGCTTCTGCCGCGCACGCCGCTGCCGCAACCAAAGTTTTGCAGGGAAGCGTTCTGTTTTGTGGGTTAGTCGTTTCTAACGTGGCATCATCTTACCATAGCTTCGGCCCGATGTCAACACCTTTTTGCGAAAATATTTGCCCGGCCGATTCTGCCGTGTTATACTGAGCAAAATAATTCCGATACAGAAAGGGACTCTCTCCATGCAGCTTATTTCACCCGAAGTCCTCCTTGACCGCACCACGCAGCTCCTGACCCGGCAGCCCGAACGTTCCCTGCTCCTCGCACTGGACGGCCGGTGCGGCAGCGGCAAGACCACGCTGGCGGCCCGGCTGGCCGAACAGTTTCCACAGAGCATCACCGTGCACACCGATGATTTCTATCTGCCGCCGCAGCAGCGGGCAGAGGGCTGGGAGCACATTCCCTGCGCCAACATGGACCTGGAGCGGCTGCGTGCCGAAATCCTTGCACCCGCCCGGGAAGGAAAAGGATTCTCTTACCGGGCCTACTCCTGCCGGGAGGGAGCCTACCCGCCGCCGGTCTGTCATGGCCCGGTGCCGCTGGTCATCGTAGAGGGAAGCTACAGCCAGCATCCCACGCTGGCGTCTTATTATGACCTGAATGTATTCGTCACCTGTTCTCCGGAGGAGCAGGAAAAGCGACTCCGCACCCGGGAGGGAGAACGATACGGCAATTTTGTCAGGCGGTGGATTCCCCTGGAGGAGGGTTATTTTGCGGAGTATGGCATAGAGGCAAAGGCAGATTTTGAAATCGTCACCTGATTTTGAAAGCCAGAGC
>DCCL01000292.1:8195-8828 GCA_002313795.1 Faecalibacterium prausnitzii | reverse complement strand
TCGTCCACCATGCTCAGGAAGCGGTCGATGCTCTCAGCATCCACCAGCAGGCGGGGCAGGCCGAAGATATCCCATGGGGGATCGTCCATGTGGATGGCCATCTTGATGTCGCACTCGTGGCAGGTGGGCATCAGGGCTTCCAGGAAATACTTCAGGTTCTCCCACAGCTTCTCCTTGGTGACAGGGGCGTAGGCCTTGAACAGTTCGTCCAGCTTTGCCATGCGCTCCGGCTCCCAGCCGGGGAAGGTCATGTGGTACTTCTCGGTGAAAGACATGATGTAGTCGGCCATGGACTTGTAGTCGCCCTTGATCTTGTCCTTCTCATAGAACAGTGCAGTGGAACCGTCGCCGACGGGGTGGAACAGGTCGGTGCGGGTCCAGTCAAAGATGGGCATGAAGTTGTAGCAGATGACCTTGACGCCGAACTTGGACAGGTTGCGGATGCACTGCTTGTAGTTCTCGATGTACTTGTCGCGGGTGGGCAGGCCAATCTTGATGTCGTCGTGCACATTGACCGACTCGACCACGTCCATGTCGAAACCGTAGGCGTGGATCTGGTCGGCGACTTTCTGGATCTCGTCTACCTCCCACACCTCACCGGGCATCTTGCTGTGCAGTGCCCAGACGATGCTG
>DCCL01000292.1:5408-8137 GCA_002313795.1 Faecalibacterium prausnitzii | reverse complement strand
TTGATGTCGCTGAGGGTGATGGGGTCGTTGCCCTCACCATACCAGCGCCAACCCATTTTCATAGGCATATGGATGTCCTCCGTATCTTATTGCTTTGCGTTTGCGCGCGGCAAAGCTGCCTCGCTCTCTCACTTAGTATTCTAATATATCAGTTACAAATAAGCAATAGTCGATATGCTGAGTTTTGAAGTTTTTTCTTGTATACTTTAGACAAAATGGCATGGAGGGGAGAAAAATAAGCACTGTTCCCCGGAAAGACATCGTTTTTCCGGGGAACAGTGCTTCCCGCAGGGGATAGAAGAATGGCTCAGCGCTTTACATTAAAAGCGCCCATGCCGGGGTAAACGGCGCTGCCGCCCAGCTGCTCCTCGATACGCAGCAGCTGGTTGTACTTTGCCACACGCTCGGTGCGGCTGGGGGCACCGGTCTTGATCTGGCAGGTGTTGAGGGCCACGGCCAGGTCGGCAATGGTGGTATCCTCGGTCTCGCCGGAACGGTGGGAGCTGATGGCGGCATAACCTGCCTTGTGGGCCATCTTGATGGCTTCCAGTGTCTCGGAGACGGAACCAATCTGATTCAGCTTGATGAGGATGGCGTTGCCGGCCCCCAGCGCGATGCCCTTGGCGAGACGCTCGGTGTTGGTGACAAACAGGTCATCGCCCACCAGCTGGACCTTGCCGCCCAGTTCCCGGGTCATCTCCTGCCAGCCTTCCCAGTCCTCTTCGTCCAGACCGTCTTCGATGGAGATGATGGGATACTTCTCCACCAGTGCCTTCCAGTGGGCGATGAGCTCACTGGAGGTGAACTCGGTGCCGGCCTTGGGCAGCTTGTAGAAACCCTTGCCCTTGGGGCTCTTCCACTCGGAAGAGGCGGCGTCCATGGCCAGCATGAAGTCCCTGCCGGGAACATAGCCGGCCTTTTCAATGGCGGCGAGGATGGTCTCGATGGTCTCCTCGTCGCTGGACAGGTTGGGGGCAAAGCCGCCCTCGTCGCCCACCGAGGTGGCCAGACCCTTTGCTTTCAGGATGGAAGCCAGAGCGTGGAACACCTCAGCACACCAGCGCAGACCTTCTTTAAAGGAAGGAGCGCCCACGGGCATGATCATGAACTCCTGCGTGTCCACGGTGTTGGTGGCGTGGGCACCGCCGTTGAGGATGTTCATCATGGGGACGGGCAGGCGGTTGCCGTTCACGCCGCCCAGGAAGCGGTAGAGGGGGATCCCCAGCGAGGCGGCTGCGGCACGGCAGGCGGCGATGGAGACCGCCAGAATGGCGTTGGCACCCAGCTTTGATTTATCTTTAGTGCCGTCGGCCTCTATCATGGCCTTGTCGATGGCATAGATATCAGAGGCATCCATGCCCACCACGGCGTCGGCAATGATAGTGTTGATGTTCTCTACGGCCTTGGTGACGCCCTTGCCGAGATAGCGGCTCTTGTCGCCGTCCCGCAGCTCCAGTGCCTCAAATTCGCCGGTAGATGCACCGGAGGGGGCGCAGCCCCGGGCCACGGTGCCGTCGGCCAGTGTGACCTCTGCCTCCACAGTGGGATTGCCGCGGGAATCCAGGATCTCACGGCCCAGGACGGATACGATCTCAAGATAGTTCATAGTCTGTACCTCCCTATATAATATGTTCAGGATCTGCTCTTCTCATTCTGGATAGTTATAACTAACCACCTGAAGATATCGTACCATGATTTGCCCGGCGGCGCAAGAGGAACGGGCGATGTTAGCGGCAGGCAACTTGCAGAAAGAAACGCTGTATGCTGTTTCAACTGCTTGTGAATTGCTTTCACGTTCTGTTTTTCTCAGGTGAACAGCTTGAAAAAGTGAACAAAAAGCAGCTCATGATTTTGTGAAAAATAGCAGGTTTTGCCTGAAATGCCCCAAAAACTATGGACGGTTTGTGAATTGCAGAGCGGAGCCGAAGTGCTTATAATAAGACTTAAGGAAGCGGGGCTGCTTTGAGGGAAAGGGCGTTGCTTCCTTAACAGCTCTTCTGCTGAGGCACAGGAAAACGATGTGCGGCGGCAGGGGCTGCGCAACACGAAAGCTTCCAAATCAAGGAGGATATAGAATTATGAAAAACATGATCTCTCGTCGTAACTTCCTGGCTGCTGCCGGTGTCGTGGCCGCTGCCAGTGTTCTGACCGCCTGCGGCGGCTCTTCCAGCACCGCAGCTTCTACTGCAACTTCTACCGCTGCTTCTGCAGCAGGCTCCACTGCCGCTGCATCCGGCGATACCATCAAGGTCGGCGTCATGGGCCCTCTGACCGGTGATGTCTCTGTTTACGGCAAGGCCGTTGTCAACGGCGCTACCCTGTACCTGAAGCAGGTCAACGAAAAGGGCGGCATCAATGGCAAGCAGATCGAGATCCTCACCGAGGATGAGCAGGGCGATGAGACTCAGGCTGTCAACTGCTTCACCAAGCTGGTCGATGAGGGCATCACCGCTCTGGTGGGCGATGTCACCACCGCTCCTACTCTGGCTGTCGCTGCTGAGAGCGCAGAGTACAACATGCCCATGGTCACTGCTTCCGCTACCGCTGAGGCTGTCACCTACGATGCCGAGACCGACACCGTGAACGAGAACGTCTTCCGTGCCACCTTCACCGACCCGTATCAGGGCGTTCATATGGCTGATTACGCTTACGAGAAGCTGGGCTACACCGATGCAGCCGTCATCTTCGAGAAGGGCGCTGACTACAACGAGGGCCTGGCTGAGAACTTC
>DCCL01000292.1:2940-5321 GCA_002313795.1 Faecalibacterium prausnitzii | reverse complement strand
AAGGGCGATGTGGACTTCAAGACTCAGCTGACTACCATCATGGGCAAGAACCCTCAGGTCGTGTTCTGCCCCAACTACTATGAGGACGTGAGCAAAATCCTGAAGCAGGCTCGTGATATCGGCATGACCTGCCCGTTCTTGGGCGGCGACGGCTGGGATGGTCTGGAAGGCTATGCAACCGCTGACGAGCTGAAGGATGCTTACTTCTGCGCCAACTACGCAAAGGGCTCCAACCCCGACTTCGAGAATGCCTACAAGGAAGAGTACGGCGAGGAGTACCCCAACGGCTTCGCTCCTCTGGGCTACGATGCCGCTATGACCGTTGTCTACGGTCTGCAGGCTGCTGAGGATGCCGGTCTGGAAGCTGGCTCCGATGAGTACAAGCAGGCTGTCATCGATGCCATCGCTTCCGGCACCATCAACGGCATCACCGGCACCTTCACCTTCGACGAGCATCACGACCCCGTCAAGCAGACCGCTATCTTGGGCTTCGACGGCGAGACCCCTGTACTGAAGGAAATGTTCTGATCCTGTTCTGACTCTGCGCACCGGTGTGCGGCATAAGAGCAGCTTCCAGAAGTAAATGAACCCTTGCGGAGACCGCCGGAACAGGTTTGCTCGGCAGTCTCCGTTTTTGTTATATCCGCCATCGACCTTAGAAAGGAAGTATCAATCCATGACAGTGTTTTTTAGTCAGCTGATCAACGGTCTTTCCCTGGGCAGCATCTATGCACTGATCGCACTGGGCTACAGCATGGTGTACGGCATCATCCTGCTGCTGAACTTTGCCCATGGCGATATCATCATGGTGGGTGCATACATGTCCTGGTTCGTCATGAACCAGCTGGGCCTTGGCCCTGTCACGGCAGTCTGCGCCACCATCATCACCTGTACGCTGCTGGGCGTGGTCATCGAAAAGATCGCCTACACTCCGCTGCGCGGCGCACCCCGTATCTCCCTGCTTATCACGGCTATCGGCGTCTCCTTCTTCCTGGAGTACACCGCAGAGCTGGTCATGGGCAGCGGCGCAAAAGTCATTCCGTCCTACTATGACAGCAAGACCTTCATGATCGGCAGCGTTCCCCTGAGCCTGACTTCTGTCATCACTCTGGTGGTCACTGTGCTGTCTATGGTGGTGCTGACTTTCCTGGTGCAGAAGACCAAGCTCGGCAAGGCCATGCGTGCCGTGTCTGAGGACATGGACGCTGCCCGCCTGATGGGCATCAACGTCAACAGCACCATCTCCTTTACCTTTGCAGTGGGCTCTGCACTGGCCGGCATCGGCTCGGTGCTGTACTGCTGCTCTTATCCGCAGGCTACCCCCACCATGGGCAGTATGCTGGGCCTGAAAGCCTTCGTCGCTGCCGTTCTGGGCGGCATCGGCTCCATCCCCGGCGCTCTGCTGGGCGGCCTGGCCATCGGCCTGTGCGAGTGCTTCGTCTCTGCCATCGGCCTCTCTGCCTGGAAGGACGCTGTCACATTTGCCATCCTCATCATCGTGCTGCTGGTCAAGCCCACTGGCTTCCTCGGCCGCAAGGTGCAGGAAAAGGTGTAAGGGGGACTGAAACATGAACAAACTGAAACGTAAGACCCTGAAAATGCCGGTGCGCTACCTGATGAACGCCGTGCTGGTGGCACTGCTGTTCGTGGTGCTCTCCTTCGTCACGAAGGATGTGCTCTCTACTTATCAGAATAAAGTTCTGCTCACCGTGGGCATCAATATCATCCTGGCTGTCTCTCTGAACGTGGCCACTGGTTATCTGGGCCAGCTGCCTCTGGGCCATGCCGGTTTCATGGCCGTGGGTGCCTATACCTGTGCTCTGGTCACCAAATACTGCCCGCTGCCTGCCGGCGTCTCCTTTACGCTGGGTCTGGTGCTGGCCTGCATCGTGGCCGGTTTCTTCGGTGTCATCATCGGCATCCCGGCCCTTCGCCTGACCGGTGACTATCTGGCCATCCTGACTCTGGGCTTTGGCGAGATCATCCGTATCACCCTGAACAACATCGATGACCTGCTGGGCTTCAAGCTGTTCTACGGTTCCAAGGGCCTGAAGAATATCCCCAAGTATTCCAACTTCGCCAACGTATTCCTCTGTGTGGTCATCGCCTGCTTCCTCATCCACGCCATGATGAAGAGCCGCCATGGCCGTGCAGTCCTGGCGATCCGCGATAATGAGATCGCAGCCGAGAGCTGCGGCATCCAGACTACTTATTATAAAGTCATGGCCTTCGCCTTCTCCGCCGCTTTTGCCGGTCTGGCCGGTGGTCTGTACGCCTGCTACATCGGCGTCCTGACGCCTTCCACCTTCGGCTTCATGAAGTCCATCGAGATCCTGGTCATGGTGGTTCTGGGCGGCATGGGCTCCATGCTGGGCTCCATC
>DCCL01000292.1:0-2822 GCA_002313795.1 Faecalibacterium prausnitzii | reverse complement strand
TCCTCATGATGATCTTCCGTCCGGGCGGACTGCTGGGCAGCTACGACTTCTCCATGAGCCGCATCGTGGAAAAGGCCATGAACGGCGAACTGTTCCACAAGAAGAATGCTGATAAGGAGGGCGCAGACCATGAGTGAGTTTCAGACCAAGTTACACAGCGTCCCTTCCGGCGGCTTCCTGACCGACCGTGATAAGGATAAAAAGCCGATTCTGGATGTCCGTGAACTGGGCATCGACTTCGGCGGCCTGACCGCCGTGGACGGCTTTAACCTGATGATCGGCCGCAACGAGATCACCGGCCTCATCGGCCCCAACGGTGCCGGTAAGACCACTGTCTTCAACCTGCTGACCAACGTCTATCAGCCCACCCGCGGCTCCATTCTGATCGATGGTATGCCCACCGCCGGCAAGAAGACCTATCAGGTCAACCGGATGGGCGTGGCCCGTACCTTCCAGAACATCCGCCTGTTCAAGGAGCTGTCTGTTATCGACAACGTGAAGGTGGGTCTCCACGAGTCCATGAAGTACAATCTGGCATCCTCTCTGCTCCGTCTGCCCAACTACTGGAAGGAAGAGAAGAAGTGCACCGAGCGCGCTCTGGAACTGCTGGATATCTTCCACATGGCAGACCTCGCCGAGGCACAGGCCGGCAGCCTGCCCTACGGTGCACAGCGCCGTCTGGAGATCATGCGTGCTCTGGCAACCAGCCCGAAGCTGCTGCTTCTGGACGAGCCTGCCGCCGGTATGAACCCCTCGGAGACCGCTGAGCTGACCGAGACCATCCGCCGCATCCGCGACGAGTTCAACATCGCCGTCCTGCTCATCGAGCATGATATGAGCCTTGTTATGGGCATCTGCGAGGGCATCGCCGTGCTGAACTTTGGCCGCATCATTGCCAAGGGTACTCCGGATGAGATTCGCAATAATCCCCAGGTCATCGAAGCCTACCTGGGCAAGAAGGAGGGCTGAGCGATGGCACAGACTCTGCTGAAAGTTGATAACATCAACGTCTATTATGGCAACATCCACGCCGTCAAGGATATCTCGTTCGAGGTGAACGAGGGCGAGATCGTCACCCTGATCGGTGCTAACGGTGCTGGCAAGTCCACCACCCTGAAGACCATCTCCGGCCTGCTCCACCCCAAGACGGGCGATATCCTCTATAAGGGCAAGAGCATCAAGGGCGTCCGCGCCCACAAGATCGTGGAAGCCGGCTTGGCGCAGGTGCCGGAAGGCCGTCACGTTTTCCTGCACATGACCGTGGAAGAGAATCTGGATATGGGTGCATACACTCAGCCCAACTCTACCATCGCTCCCAATAAGGAGAAGGTGTTCGAGCTGTTCCCCCGCCTGAAAGAGCGCCGCAAGCAGCTGGCCGGCACCATGTCCGGCGGCGAGCAGCAGATGCTGGCTATGGGCCGCGCCCTGATGAGCAACGCTTCCATGCTGATGCTGGATGAGCCTTCCATGGGCCTGTCCCCCCTGCTGGTGCAGGAGATCTTCGATATCATCCGGAACATCCACAAGGAGGGCATGACCATCCTGCTGGTGGAACAGAATGCACAGATGGCCCTTTCCGTGGCTGACCGTGCCTACGTCCTCGAAACGGGCCGTATAGTCATGGAGGGCACCGGTGCTGAGCTGCTGACCAATGAGCGTGTCCGCAGCGCATATCTGGGTGGCTAAAATACAAATAGTAGAAAGGGCGTGGCCGAAGAGGCCACGCCCTTTTTGTTATGATTCCGCTTTGTGTCACGAACGCGGACCTACAGATTGTTCAGTTTGCAGGTCATCAGGAGAAATAGCGTACGGCAACGATCATCAGTGCAATAAAATACACATTCGGAACCGAGAGGACAAGGTATGTCAGGCTCACGGATTTCATGGAAAAACACAGCCGGAGCAGGAGAATCACAAGCCGCATCAAAAGAAGAACTGCTTCCATAAGTGCAAGCTTTGGCCATAGTTTATGCCGGTCGATTTTTTCTGACAATTTTCCGACAACGACTCCGGTGATGAAAAAGGATGCCAGATTGATCAGCGGTCCAGGTGCGGCCAGCTGTATGGTCCAGAGGATCTCCGATACGGCGGCGGGAATGAGACAAAGCAGCCCGGGCACTGTTCCGCATAAGCAGGCAACAAACACCGGCAGAATGTCCAGTACCTTAAAGAAATCTTTTCCAACGTCGTAATAATGGCTGCAGCCGTAGAATTGCATGACTGCACAGAGCAAAACGCTGCCCAGAATAATGCCGGTTCTTTTCTTTTGTTCGGTCATATAGATCACCTGCTTTTTCGGAGCCCTCCGTAAACTGGAAGTTGTCTATTTCCGCTGCCATGCCATCACGTACTCTTTTTCGCCAGTAGCTTTATCCAAACCGCTATGCTGGATTACAAAGTTCTCTCTTTGATAAAAGGAAATCGCCCGTGTGTTTCTTTGGTATACATTCAAAAACAACTTGCGCCTTCGATCCTTTGCATAATTCAACAAAACTTGACCGATACCCTGCGATTGCATAACATCAGAAACAAAAATGCCCTCAACATACTCATCGTTCAAACCGATAAAGCCTTGGATTTCATGATGATCCTCATAGACATAAACCGTTGCCTGTAATAAAAGCTCTTTTACGAATTCAAAATTGCTTTTCCAATATTGCGCAGGGATGAAAGAATGCGCCTTTATATTGGTATCCAGCCAGATATCAGCAACTTTATGGATGTCTTCTTTTCGCAGTTCTCTGACCATAACGGTGTCTCTCCCACAAATTCCGATTGAGATTTCACCTGTTTTAAGATATTTAATAGCTGTTATATTTTGT
>DCCL01000056.1 GCA_002313795.1 Faecalibacterium prausnitzii | reverse complement strand
TGAAAGGTCGTCATGGTTTACCCCTTCTTCGCCTTAGCGAACACATCGTCGATGGTGCCCGCAAACAGGAATGCGCTCTCGGGCAGGTCGTCGCAGTCGCCGTTCAGGATCATGCGGAAGCCGCGCAGCGTCTCTTTCAGCGGGACATACTGGCCGGGCATACCGGTGAACTGTTCTGCCACGTGGAAGCTCTGGCTCAGGAAGCGCTGCACCTTGCGGGCGCGGCTGACTGTGCGCTTGTCTTCCTCGCTCAGTTCGTCCATGCCCATGATGGCGATGATATCCTGCAGCTCCTTATAGCGTTGCAGCACCTTCTGGACGGCACGGGCAATGTCGTAATGCTCCTGACCCACGACCTCCGGGCTGAGGATGCGGCTGGTGGAGTCCAGCGGATCCACAGCGGGGTAGATGCCCTGGGATGCGATATCACGGCTCAGAACGGTGGTAGCATCCAGATGGGTGAAGGTGGTGGCGGGAGCAGGGTCGGTCAGGTCATCGGCGGGGACGTAAACGGCCTGCACCGAGGTGATGGAACCCTTGCGGGTGGAGGTGATGCGCTCCTGCAGTGTGCCCATCTCGGTAGCCAGCGTGGGCTGGTAGCCGACGGCGGAGGGCATACGGCCCAGCAGAGCCGACACCTCAGAGCCTGCCTGGGTAAAGCGGAAGATGTTATCGATGAAGAGCAGCACGTCCTGATTCTTGACGTCACGGAAATACTCTGCCATAGTCAGGCCGGACAGTGCCACGCGCATACGGGCTCCTGGGGGCTCGTTCATCTGGCCATAGACCAGCGCGGTCTTGTTGATGACGCCGCTCTCGGTCATCTCGCCGTAAAGGTCGTTGCCCTCACGGGTGCGCTCACCGACGCCGGTGAACACCGAGTAACCGTTGTGCTCGGTGGCGATGTTATAGATGAGCTCCTGGATGAGGACGGTCTTGCCGACGCCGGCACCGCCGAACAGGCCGATCTTGCCGCCCTTGGCGTAGGGGCAGATCAGGTCAACGACCTTGATGCCGGTCTCGAGGATCTCGGTGGTGGACTGCTGCTCCTCATAGCTGGGGGCAGCGCGGTGGATGGGCCAGTAGGCCTCTGCGGTGGGGGCGGGCTTGTTGTCCACCGGCTCACCCAGCAGGTTGAACACGCGGCCCAGGCACTGGTCGCCGACGGGCACCTTGATGGGCCCGCCGGTGTCCACTGCGTCGGTGCCGCGCACCAGACCGTCGGTGCTGCTCATGGCGATGCAGCGGGCGACGTTATCACCGGTCAGCTGCGCCACCTCCACAATCAGTTTCTGACCGTGGTTGTCGATCTCAATGGCGTTGAGCAGATCCGGCAGCTCGCCATCCTTGAACTGGATGTCCAGCACCGGGCCGATGACCTGGATCACCTTGCCGATGTGTTTTTCGGACATAGGCTACAACTCCTTACTTTCAAATCACGTTAATTTTCCGCGCCGGCCACGATCTCGGTGATCTCCTGCGTGATGGCAGCCTGACGGGCACGGTTGTAATACAGATTCAGATGCTCTATCATCTCGCCGGCGTTCTTGGTGGCGGCATCCATGGCGGTGCGGCGGGCGGCCAGCTCGCTGGCCACGCTCTCGCACAGGGCACCATAGATGACACCGGCCACATACTCGGGGATGATGGCGCCGAACACTTCCTCACTGCTGGGTTTATACAGGATCTGACTGCGGCGGGCTTCTGCCTTCTGGGCTTCGGTGGGCTCGATGGTCAGGGGCAGCACCTCCAGCGTGGTGGCCGTCTGGGTCATCATGGAGTTGAACCGGGTGTAGCAAAGCTTCACCGCGTCGAACTCGCCCTTGAGGAAGCCTTCCGTGATGCTGTGGGAAAGGCTGAAGCATTCGCTCACCGAGACATCTGCGGCCTGTATCACCTCGCGGGTGAAGAGGTCTGCATCGTGGTGAGCAAAATACTCTGCCGCACGCTTGCCGATGGGCAGCACAGTGACGGGGCCTTCGGCGGCATCGGCCTGCTTGAACACATTGGCGTTATAGCCGCCTGCCAGACCGCGGTCGCCTGCGATGACCACCAGCAAGGTGCGCCTGATCTCATCCCGGCGCAGATACGGGTTGCGTGCCCGGGGGTCTGCCGCCGCGATCTTAGTCAGCGACTCATACAGCGTTTCAAAGTAGGGGCGGCTGTGCTCCACCCGCTCCTTGGCACGGCGCATTTTGGAGGAAGCCACCAGCTCCATAGCCTTGGTGATCTGCATGGTACTCTCTACGCTTTTGATGCGCAGCTTGATGTCCTTCATGGAACCTGCCATGCGTTACGCCTCCTTCCTGTCAGTGCGCCTTGAGAAAGCTCTCGGTGTAAGCGGACAGCACGCCCTTCAGAGCTTCCTCGGCGTCCTTATCCAGATTGCCTGTGGTGCGGATGGTCTCCATCACAGCGGCACCGGCAGCGTCGGTATCCAGATACTCATACAGGCCCTTCTCATACTCGGCCACGGCGGGAACCTTGACCTTGACAAGGTAGTCGTGGATGGTCGCGTAGAGGATTGCCACCTGCTTTTCCACAGGGACGGGAGCCGAGCGGTTCTGCTTCAGCACCTCCACGATGCGCTCGCCCTGTGCCAGACGGGCCTTGGTGTCGGCGTCCAGGTCGGAGCCGAACTGTGCGAAGGACTGCAGCTCACGGTACTGGGAGTAGACCAGCTTCAGGGTGCCGGCCACCTTCTTCATAGCCTTGATCTGGGCGTTGCCGCCGACACGGGACACCGAGATGCCGGGGTTGACAGCGGGCATGACGCCCGAGTGGAACAGCTCCGTCTCCAGGAAGATCTGACCATCGGTGATGGAGATGACGTTCGTGGGAATGTAGGCGGACACATCGCCCGCCTGGGTCTCGATGATGGGCAGAGCCGTCAGGCTGCCGCCGCCCAGCTCGCCAGAGAGCTTGGCGGCGCGCTCCAGCAAACGGGAGTGCAGATAGAAAACATCGCCGGGGTAAGCCTCACGTCCCGGGGGACGGCGGATCAGCAGGGACAGGGCACGGTAAGCGACGGCGTGCTTGGACAGATCATCGTAGATGATGAGCACATGCTTGCCCTTGTGCATGAAATACTCGCCCATGGCACAGCCGGAATAGGGGGCGATATACTGCACGGGGGACAGCTCCGACGCCGTAGCCGACACCACGATGGTGTAGCTCATGGCACCGGCCTCGGTCAGGCTCTGCACGAGGTTGGCCACGGTAGAGCGCTTCTGACCGATGGCCACGTAGATGCAGATGACATCCTTGCCCTTCTGGTTGATGATGGTATCGGAAGCGATGGTGGTCTTACCGGTCTGGCGGTCGCCGAT
>DCCL01000115.1:13011-14599 GCA_002313795.1 Faecalibacterium prausnitzii | reverse complement strand
GTAAAAAAGAGAGACCCGCCGGGCGGCAGGTCTCTCTGCATGTTTATGCCGGGGTGCGGGCGGCACGGCTCTGCCGGTATTCCCGGGGGCTCTGGCCGTAGCGCTCATGGAACAGCCGGTAAAAGTAGCTGGTGTTCTCATAGCCCACATGGCTGATGATCTGCTGGATGTTCCAGTCGCTGCGGCGCAGCAGCCGGGCGGCGGTCTCCATCCGGTGCTTCTGCAGCAGCTCCTTGTAGGTGCGGCCGGTCTGTGCCCGGACGCACTCGCTGACATAGGCCAGCGAGACGCCGTAGCTGCGGGCCACGTTGGAAAGACTGGCTTCCCGGTAGTTCTGTGTGATCTCGTCCAACGCCGCCTGCACCAGCGCTTCGCGGCTGACGGCTGCGCCGCGCGCTTCCAGTGTGAGATTTCTGACGTCCATTGTCGTTTTGTCCTCCGTTATGGCGCAGCAGAGTGGACAGGGGATGTCGGAGCCCCGCTGCGTTCCATTTCACAGGCATCTTCTTACAGGATGCTCTGCTGTTCATACGATCCAGCACTGCCAGAAATTGCACAGAACGAAAAATATCACATTCTGCGCCCCGGATATATCGCCACGCTCTTTGGAAAGAATGCGGCAAAACAAAAAGCTGCCGTCTTTTCAGGCGGCAGCTTCAGGAAAAAGAAAAGGGGAAACTCAGATTCAGAACATTTTCTCGTGGCGGTAGCAGCCCGTGCGCAGGAACTCCACCCACTCGGCAATGTTTACAGCATGGTCGCCGATGCGTTCCAGATACTTGATGACCATGAGGACATCCAGCGCCGCATCGACCTTGGCAGGGTCGGCGGCGATCTCACCGGCCAGCATCCGCTTGATGGCATTGAAGTCATAGTCCACGGCGTCGTCTGCATCGATGACGATGCGGGCAGCGGTCTCATCTTCGGAGGCAAAGGCGCTCACCGCGTCCAGGATCATCTTGTGGGCTTTCCGGCCCATCTCGATGGACTGGCTCACAGCAGGGTCGCCGGCCTTCCGGACACCGGCCAGATGGGGCACGATCTCCGCGATGTCGGCGGCGTGGTCGCCGATGCGCTCCACATCCGTGACGACTTTCATGGCTGCCGAGATGAACCGCAGGTCGCTGGCCACCGGCTGCTGGCGGAGCAGCAGTGTCATGCAGCGGTGCTCAATGTCCCGCTCCATCTGATCCACCTGATTGTCGCCCTTGACGATCTTATCCGCCAGCTCCAGATCGGCGGTGCAGAGGGCTTCCAGCGCGTCCTCCACGGCATCCGCAGAGACCTGACAGATCTTTGCCAGCGAGGCTTTCAGGGCCGCGATGTCGGCGTCGTATTGTGTGCGTGTGCTCATATTGCAGACTCTCCTTTCCGGCACCGGGCCTTAACCAAAGCGGCCCGAGATGTAATCCTCGGTGCGCTTGTCCTGAGGGGTGCTGAAGATATCGGCCGTGGGGCCGCACTCCACCAGCTCACCCAGCAGGAAGAAAGCCGTGCGGTCGCTGATACGGGCAGCCTGCTGCATATTGTGGGTGACGATGACCACCGTGTAGTTCTTTTTCAGCTCGCTCATCAGCTCTTCCACCTT
>DCCL01000115.1:0-12881 GCA_002313795.1 Faecalibacterium prausnitzii | reverse complement strand
TGCTGGCCGCCGGAAAGGCCCAGAGCGCTCTTCTTGAGGCGGTCTTTCACCTCGTCCCAGAGGGCAGCGCCCCGCAGGGAGCTTTCCACCAGCTCATCCAGCTCCGCCTTATTGCGGACGCCGTGGAGCTTGGGGCCGTAGGTGATATTGTCGTAGATGCTCATGGGGAAGGGATTGGCCTTCTGGAACACCATGCCCACCCGGCGGCGCAGGTCGGTGAGCTGCATCTCCCGGGAAAAGATATCCTCGCCCTTCAGCCGGACATCGCCCTCGATGCGGACGCCCGGCACCAGATCGTTCATCCGGTTCAGGGTCTTGAGAAAGGTCGATTTGCCGCAGCCGGAAGGGCCGATGAGGGCAGTGATCTCCCGCTCGCCCACATCCAGCGAGATGCCCTTGAGGGCCTTGAAATCGCCGTACCAGAGATTCAGGTTCTTGGCCGAGATCACCGGCGTATTGTTATCCATAACGTAACCTCACACATTCTGTGGGGCACTTATCCGGCGCAGCCTCTGCCGCGCCGGATAAGCACGCTCTTCTTTATTGTTTCTGCTTCAGTTTTGTCTTGGCCAGACGGGCTGCCAGGTCGATGACCAGCACCAGCACCAGCAGCACTGCGCCGATGCCCCAGGCGGAATTGAAGTCGCCGTCCTCAAAGGCCCGCAGGTAGAGCAGGACCGAGAGGGTGGCACCATTGGAAGTATAGGCCTTGACGATGCTGCCCGCGATGACCTCTGCCGCGCCTGCGGTGAAGAGGAGGGCGGCGCTCTCGCCCACGATGCGGCCCACGGCAAGGATGCAGCCGGTGACGATGCCGTCGATGCTGCAGGGCAGCACGATGGTGCGGATGATGTGCCACTTGCCCGCACCCAGACCCAGTGCACCTTCCCGGTAGCCCTGGGGCACCGTCTTCAGCGATTCCTGGGTAGTACGGATGATGGTGGGCAGGTTCATGACCACCAGCGTCAGGGAGCCGGAGAGCAGGCAGGTCTTGAAGCCCATGGTCTGGGCAAAGACCAGCATGCCCACCAGACCGTAGATGATGCTGGGGATGCCTGCCAGCGTCTCATTGGTGAACTCGATGACCTCAATGAGTTTCCGGTTGGTGGCGTACTCCGTCAGGTAAACTGCTGCGCCCACGCCCAGCGGAAGGACGATGAGCAGGGTCAGCAGGATGACATACAGGGTATTGAGGATGGCCGGCAGGATGCCGTCGGTGCCCTTCAGCACACTGGCGGTGGTGGTGAGGAACTTCCAGCTGATGTTCGGGATGCCCCGCACCAGCACCAGCCCGATGATGCCGACGGTCAGGATGATGACCAGAATGGCTGCGGCCCAGACCGCTGCCGTCAGGAGGATGTTATATGCCCGGCGGGAAGAGGAAAAGTCACTTTTCATTCCGGCTCCCTCCCTTCAGCACGGCGTTGAGCAGCACATTGATGGCCATGATGAACAGGAACAGCACCAGCGCGATGCTGAACAGCGCCTGCTTCTGCAGGCCGCTGGCGTAGCTCATCTCCTTAGCGATAGCGGTGGTCAGGAAGGTGACGCTCTGGAACAGGCTGTCCGGCATATTGGGGCTGTTGCCGGCCACCATCATGACCGCCATGGCTTCGCCGATGGCGCGGCCGATGCCCAGCACGATGCCGGCCGCGATGCCGCTTTTTGCGGCGGGGATATCGATCTTGAACCAGGTCTCGGTATCCGTTGCGCCCAGTGCCAGACTGCCCTGCTCATACTCAGGCGGCACGGCGTTGAGGGCCGTCACCGACACCGAGACGATGTTGGGCAGGATCATGATGGACAGCACCACGATAGCCGACAGCAGGCAGGCACCGGAGGCCCTGCCAAAGGTCTTTGCCACAGCAGGCACCAGCACCTGCATACCCAGCAGGCCGAACACCACGCTGGGGATGCCGCTCAGCAGCTCCACCGCCGTGACCACCACATTCCGCACGCCGGGCGCAGCAGCCTTCGAGAGGAACACTGCGGTCAGCAGGCCCACCGGCACGCCGATAAGGGACGCGCCAAGGGTGCCGTAGATGCTGGAGAGCAGGAAGGGCAGGATGCCGTATTTGGGCTCTGCCGCCGTGGAGGCCCACTCGGTGCCGAAGAGGAAATTGGTGAATCCGATTTTCCCGATGGCCGGCAGGCCCGACAGGAACATATAGACCGTGATGGTCGCCACGCAGCCCACTGCAAGGATGCCGCAGCAGAAGAAGAGGGCATTCATCACAGCTTCCAGCCACTCGGCCGGGGTGCGGGGCAGCTCAAACTTTTTCATAAACACACCTGAGCTTTCGCTCAAAATCACTCGTTCACGGGCACAGCGCCTGCGGTGCGGATGAGGTCGGCCGCATCGGTGCTGGTGGCGAAGTCAAAGAAGGCCTGTGCCTGGTCGGACAGGGTAACGGAGTCGTTGGTGACGAACACGAAGGGGCGCTGCACCTCGTAGCTGCCATCCTTGACGGTCTCCTCGCTGCACTCCACGCCGCCCACGGTGACGGGCTTGACGGTGTCGCCCACAGCGGACAGAGAAGCGTAGCCGATGGCCAGGGGGTTCGCCTCCACAGCGCTGATGACAGCACCGGTAGCGGTCAGCTCCTGTGCGTACTTGCAGGCGTCCTTGACGTCCACGATGCTCTCAAAGCCGTCGCGGGTGCCGGAACCGGCCTCACGGCCCACCAGAACGATCTCGCCGTCGTCGCCGCCGACCTCAGACCAGTTGGTGATCTCGCCGGTGAACATCTTCTTCAGCTGGTCAACGGTCAGGTCTTCCACCTTGCTTGCCTTGTTGACGATGATGGCGATGCCGTCCAGTGCGATGGTGGTACCGGTGACGCCGGTCTCATCTTCTTTCAGGGCACGGGAGGACAGACCGATGTCCAGGGTCTTGTCGGTGGCACCGGTGATGCCTGCGCCGGAACCGGTGGGGTCATAGCTGATGGTGACATTGGGCTGCAGTTCTGCAAAACCCTCGGTCAGGGCGGCAATGACATTCTTCATGGAGGTGGAACCGCCGGTAGCCACGTTGCCGGACAGCTCAGCACCGGAAGCAGCAGAAGCTGCGGTGCTGGAAGCGGCTGTAGAAGAGGCAGCAGTAGAAGAAGCTGCACCGCCGCAGGCAGTCAGGGCAGCAGCAGCGGCAGCGGCGCCGCAGATGGACAGGAACGAACGACGAGTGATCTTTTTCATAATAACATTTCCTCCCAGTGTTCCCGGGCGTTCCCATTTCGGGCCCCGGGACAAATTTCCTTTTTCCAGTTTGCTCTTGGTTTTCTTTTCCTTGGGACGTCTTTATTATAGCGCGCCGCCCGCTGTGCTGCGACCACGGCAGGGCAAAATGCAGGTAAAGCTTTGGGCCATGGTTTTCTCCCTTTGTCATGCTCCGGTAAAGTCCGGGCGAAAATCATGGAGCTGGATTTTACATTTCCGGTCAAACTGTCAGAAAACAGCGATGTCCTTTGTGCACCCTGCCATCCGATGGGCGCAAAAAAGCCCGGCACAGAGTCCTCAGACCCCATGCCGGGCAGAATATCTTATTTGTTACTTAAAAAGCTGTTTTCACTGCACGGCTCAGAACTTCTTTTCTTCGCCCTGCGGGCCGTAGAACTGCACATACTTTTTCCACTGGCTCTCGCCCATGACGCGGCGGTAGCAGTCGGCCAGTGCCCTGTTCGCAGCTTCTGCGCCTATCTTCTCTCCCTCAGCGGGCAGGACGAGCACCCGGAACCAGGCATCGAACAGATGCTCCGTCCAGCCGGTATCCTCTGCGCCGCACCGGGCGTAGAAGCCCAGACGGCGGTGCGCCATGGCCTCGTCGTCGGCCTTTTCGGGGCACTCGGCCTCGATGAGGATGGCCTTTGCGCCCTCCTCGTGGGCCGGCAGGCCGGCCAGCAGCTCTGCGCCCAGACCCGAGTTGCGGTAGGCGGGCAGGACTGCGAAATAATCCAGCTGGCTCACCTCGCAGCCACGGGGCCGCACCATGAGCAGATAGGCCATCAGGGTCCCATCCTCGAACACGCCCCAGGTATGGGCGCTGCCGGCCGCTTCACTGTTCAATATCATGCTCAGGGGCTTGAGCTCGCTGGGCGGGAAATCGCGGCGCATCTCGTCCAGATACACCCGCGTCAGTTCGTCGGCGGTGAGTTTCTTCCAGGTGTGCGTATGGGGTTTCATATCCAGATTCCTTTCCGTTCCATTTATTGAAAATGCCGCCGGGCAGCTCCCGGCGGCATCGTTGACGCGGTAAAACTTTTACAGCTGCTTGCGCAGGGCATCGTACACGGCCTGCACATCGCCCTTGATGACCACCTGACAGGCATTCTTTGCCGGGCGGATGACGCCTGCTGCACCGGCGGCCTTGATGGCCGCTTCATCCACAGAAGCGTAGCTCTGCACCTCGACCCGGAGACGGGTAGCACAGTAGTCCACCTTGGTGATATTTCCCTTGCCGCCGAGGCCTTTCAGGATGCCTTCCGCGAGGGCCGTGCAGTCCACTGCGGGGGCAGCGTCTTCGCCCTTCTTTGCCGCCTTATGGGCGGTATAATACTTGCGGCCAAAATAGAAGCAGGCCATGCCTGCCATTGCCAGAAGGATCCGCACCGGCATACTGACCGGCAGGAAGGTAGCGATCAGCGCGATGACAAAGACAGCGATCCAGCTATAGATGTCCATTCCCAAAAACATTCGATGATTCCTCCTTTGGGGAATATTTCGGCGGGCGCTTCCGGCAGAAGACCAGGCAGGGAACGCCCCGGGCACACCACCATATTAACATACCGCCGGGCAAAAAGAAAGCCTTTTGGGGCATCTTTCGCCCCCAGAGCTTGCATCCCGGGGCGGAATCGGGTACTATAAAGACAACAAAAAACCGAAACACCGGAAGGAGCACACCTTTTATGGAATGGACTGACATTCGCCTGACCGTATCCAAGGCCGACGCCGAGGCCGCCGAGGCCGTGGCCACCATGATCGCAGAGGGCGGCATCTATATCGAAGACTACAGCGACATCGAGGAGCAGGTGGAGCAGATCGCCCACGTGGACCTCATTGAGCAGGAGCTGCTGGACAAGCCCCGGGACACCGTCATCATCCATATGTATCTGGAGCCGGGCGCATCCCCGGTGGAGACGCTGGCCCTCATCGCCGCCCGGATGGAGGCCGCAGGCATCCCCTACACCTCCGAGACCGCAGGCGTGGAACAGGAGGACTGGCAGAACGGCTGGCGCAAGTATTACCACCCCATGGACGTGGGAAACCGCCTCGCCATCGTGCCCTCCTGGCAGGAGTATGACACCGACCGGGTCAAGCTCATCCTGGACCCGGGCCTTGCCTTCGGCACCGGCGGCCACGAGACCACCAACCTCTGCCTGGAAGTGCTGGACGAGCGGGTGAAGGGCGGCGAACGGGTGCTGGACATCGGCACCGGCAGCGGCATCCTCGCCATCGCCGCCCTCAAGCTGGGGGCCGCTGTAGCTGAGGGCGTGGACATCGACCCGGTGGCTGTCCGCACCGCAGGTGAGAACGCCGCCCTCAACGGCGTAGCCGACAAGCTGACCGTGCTGGTGGGCGACCTGTCCGACAAGGCCAGCGGAAAATACGACATCATCACCGCCAACATCGTGGCCAATGCCATCATGTCTCTGGCCCCGGCCGTGCCCGGCCTGATGGCCGACGACGCTGTGTTCATCGCCAGCGGCATCATCGACAGCCGGAAGGATGAGGTCATCGCTGCGCTGGAAGCTGCGGGCCTCGCCGTGCTGGAAGTGAAGGAGAAGCGCGGCTGGGAGTGCATCGTCTGCAAGAAGGCGTAACGCCCCTGTGTCTGTCCGCTGCTTCCGGCCTTCCCCCGCCGGGGAAGGTGCTGAACGAGATGTAAAGGATCAAGAATATGCCGCACCGTTATTTTACCACCGAGATCTCCGACGGCACCGCCGTGCTGCGGGGCGCAGACGCCCACCACCTTGCCCGCGTCATGCGGGGCAAGGTAGGCGATACTGTCGTCCTCTGCGACGGCAATGCCGTGGAATATACTGCCACCATCACCGGCTTCGGGGATGACACAGTGGAGTTCAGCGTAGAGCCGGGCTATCCCAGCGCCGCTGAGCCCACCGTGGACATCACCCTGCTGGTGGGCTATCCCAAACAGGACAAACTGGAACAGGTCATCCGCCACGGCGTGGAGCTGGGCTGTGACCATTTCATTCCCTTCTTCAGCCGGTACTGCGTGGCTGCCCCCAAAAAGGAGGAGCAGAAGAACGAGCGCTACAACCGCATCGCCTTTGAAGCCGCCAAGCAGTGCGGCCGGGGCATCCTGCCGGACGTGGCTCTGCCTCTGCCCAATTTCGGGGCGGTCTGCCGCAGTCTGGAGCCGTATGATCTGGTGCTCTTCTGTTACGAATGCGGCGGCGCGTCCCTGCGTCAGCTGCTGGCAGAGGCGAGACCTGCCAACGGGCAGAAGCGGAAGATCGCCGTCATCACCGGCGCGGAGGGCGGCTTTGCCGCCGAAGAGGCCGAGATGGCCGCAAAGGCCGGGGCAAAGACCGTTGGCCTCGGCCCCCGCATCCTGCGGTGCGAGACGGCCCCGCTGGCCGTTCTCTCCGCCGTCATGACCCTGACGGGGAATCTGGAATAACCGATTTTTATCTCATGAAAGATCCAGCCGGGACGCGAGCCGAAACAGCTCCGTCCCGGTTGATTTTTTATTCCGCAGGCCGTATAATGAATTTCAAGTTGAAATTTTCGAAGGGCTCTGCCAGAAAGGGGATTGCCAGATGGAATGTTCCGCAAATGAAAAGGCTGAGCGCTATCTCCGGAATCTGCACAGCGTCCGGAGCATCTCCACGCCCCGGTTTGCCCCCGAGATCTCCCCGGAAACGATCCTCGAAACCATCCAGCAGAATGCAAAGGTCTGCTACGCCCTCCGGCGGGAGGATGACGATATCCTGAACGAACTCATCTTCTCCCGGGATCCCGAAACCCTGAGCGACAGGGACATCGCTGACCTGAGCGCATTTGCGGCCCGGCTCTTCGATTATGCCCGGAGCGAAGACGCCGGGGCGGCCTATAAGATCCATGAACTCCTGCTGGCCGCAGCCCGCAGCCAGCACGACACGGCCCTTATCGTCAAAGAGCTGTATTTCTGCGGCATCACCCTCCACTACATCAACGTCCGGGACGAAAAGCACGGCGTCAATGTACTGGGTGAACGCATCCACGCCTACTTTGTGGAGGGTTCCGGGTATATCTCTCAATATGAGGAACTGGACACTGAGACCCGGCAGTACATCATCCGGTGTGTGGGCAACCTCCGTCTCGCCATCCCCCGGGAGACCCCGGAGAGCTGCCGGGAATATCTGCGGCTCTTTGACCGGGCCATGGGCATCCTCAGCTCTCTCTATTATCAGGAGCTGGACCCGGAGATCCCCTGGGGCGGGTTCATCTACAGTATGCACATGGACCGGATGTCTCTTCTGGAATATCTGCGCACCCACAAAGACCCTGACACTGCGCAGCAGGTGCTCCAGTCCGCACGCTACGTCTACGAGCACCGGAAAGACCATCTGACCGAAGAATTTGACCAGCGGAACGTACGGGTGGATTATTTTTACCACGCGGCGCTCTTCTACGCCGGAAAAGGCTCTGCGCGGGCCGTCATCGAGGACGTGCTGAAGATGATACCCGAAGCGGGTACGCCCGATTATTCGCCCGCCAGCATCGACCAGTATCTGATGGCTGCCGCCTACAGCAAGGACTACGAAAAGTTGCTCTCTGCCCGCGACCGGGCAGAACTGGACCCGCCCCTGAAGCGGATGCGGGAGCGGGTGGCAAAGTATCTGGAACAGATGCCGGGCAGCGAATATCCCCGGGTGGCGGGCTATGCCATCCGGGAACTGCTGGAAGTCCAGTCGGACAGCATGATGGACCACCGCGGGATGCTGGGCATCATCCTTTCCGGCCACCGGCCGACTTTCGTCCATTCGACCATGGCGGCCCACCTGACCCGCGCCCTCATCCGGCAGATGATCGATACGGCTCCCGAGACCCTGACCGGCCTGATGGGCTGCAAAGACGGGGAAGAAGTCAGGGCCCGGCGGGAAGAGCTTCTGCAGATGGCCTACGACTGCGGCCTGTACCACGATGTGGGCAAGAGCGGCGTCCTGATGCACATCGACACCAACGCCCGCCGGCTGCTGGACGAAGAGTTTCTCTGCATCCAGAGCCACCCGGTCATCGGGTACGGCCTGCTCTGCGAAGCGGGCTATGCCCAGTATCTGGCCCCGGCGGCACTCTATCATCACTGTTTCTACGATGGCCGGGGCGGCTACCCCGGCGGCCTGCCTCCCTGCCCGAAGGAGATCAAAGGCATCGTGGACGCCCTGACCGTGGCAGATTCGCTGGACGCCGCCACCGACAACATCGGCCGCTGCTACAATCTGGCCAAACCCTTCCGCACTCTGGTGGGTGAATTGCAGGCCCAGTGCGGCAGCCGTTACGCGCCGGATGTGGTGAAGCTGTTCCGGGACAAAGCCTTCTGTGCTGAGCTGGAACAGAAGCTGGATGCAGAGCGCAAGAAGGTGTATCTGCAAGTGTACCATGCGGCGCAGTGAAATGACCCAATAGAACGAATAAGCCCCCTCTGCCGCACGGCAGAGGGGGCTTTGCTTGTCTTTCTTATTTTGCATCTGCATCCCGCAGGGCCTTTTTGACTGCCAGCAGGTCCTGGGGACTCATGGAGAAGCTGCGCAGGCCGAGGCGGAGATACTGCCGGGCATTGACGGCGTTGCCCACGGCAAGGCCGCAGATGGTGACGGGGATATCCGCCTTTTTCGCGGCATCCACCACCATGGCGATAAGCTTTTTCATGGCCGGGCTGGCCGGGCGGTAATAATGCTCCGCCACGGCAAGTTCCCGGCTGACGGCGTGGGTGTACTGGGTCAGGTCGTTGGTGCCGATGACGAAGAACCGGCACCCGTGGGCAGTGAAATCCTCTGCCGTCAGGCAGGCGGCCGGCACACTGAGCATGACGCCGAAGGGCACATCCGGGTCAAATTCCACCCCCCGCTCGGTCAGTTTCCGGCGGCAGTAATCCACTACCTCCATGGCAGAATCCCAGTCCTCGACATCCGTCACCATGGGGAACATGACCCGCAGAGGCCCCTTTGCTGCAGCCCGCATGAGGGCGCAGAGCTGCACGGCCATCTGCGGCAGATTGCGCAGGCTGCTGCGGATGCCCCGCAGACCCAGTTTGGAGGACTGCACCCCCTGATAGGCATCGGCCATGGTGCGGTCGGCACCGAAATCAAAGGTGCGCACCGTCACCACTTTTCCCCTGGCGGCGGCAAGGCAGGATGTATAGAACAGATACTGCTCCTGCTCGTCCATGGTGTGGCCGGGCAGCATCATGTAGCTGCTGCGCAGCAGGCCCACGCCGGAGGCACCGGACTCCATGGCCGTACCCACATCTTCGGGGCCGAAGCAGTTGGCCAGCAGCTCAAATTCCTCTCCGTCCCGGGTGCGGTTGGGCAGTTCCAGCTGAGCGTTCAGCTCCGCATTCTGCCGCTGCATCTCGCAGATGCAGGTGACGGCTCTCTGCCGGGCTTCGGCGTCTGGATCAAGGGTGCACTCTCCCTCGGTGGCATTGAGAATAACTTCGCGGCCATCGCAGTCCTGCAAAAATTCCTCGCCCACCTGCGTGATGCCCGGGATGTTCAGGGAGCGGGCAATGATGGCGGCGTGGCTCTGCCCGCTGCCCTCTGCCGTGATGAGGCCCAATATCATCCCCGTCGGGACGCTGAACAGGTCGGTAGGCATCAGCAAATCGGAGGCGATGATGACCGGATGGTCCAGCGCCAGCCAGCTGCGGGGCTGGTGGCAGAGGATATTGGTGACGCGGCGGGTCACATCCAGGATATCCACGCTCCGCAGCTGCATATAAGCATTGTCCTTCATGGCGGCGAGCTGGGCCGCGTAGCGGTGTCCCACCCGGTCCATGGCCTCGGCAGCACCCACGCCGGCCTTGATCTGGAACCCCACCTCGTTCATGAAGCCCTCGTCTTCCAGCATCATGCTCTGGAACAGGAAGATGGCCTGCTCCGTTGCTGCAGCGCGGCCCGCCATCTCGTCCAGTTCACCCTGCGCCACCTGAATGGCTTCTTCCAGTGCTTTCTTTTCCTGCTCCGGATGGAACGGCCCCTCGGCAAAGGTCAGGGGCGGGCGTTCCAGACGGCTGACCTGTCCCAGCACAAGGCCGGGCGAAGCTGTGGAACCTTTGTAGATCTTCATCTTTCTTCCGCCTCCTCCGGCATGATGTTTTCCAGTGCCCGGCAGACCAGCGCCTGCAGGAATGTGTTGGGCAGCAGCGCAGCCCATGCGGCTTCTGCCGCACCTCCTTCCCCTTCCAGCAGGGGCCCGAAGCGTTCCAGCTTTTCCCGGTCGCACTTTGCAAGGAATGCTTTTCCGAGAGAACGGGTGGTGTAATAGGGGGCCGGGTCTACGCCCACATCTTCTGCCACCGCTTCCAGCGGGGCAAGGTCGGGGTCGGTCATCCGGGCCAGCAGCAGCGCGATATCGGTGGTGAGGGTGGCGGGGTGTTTTTCCCTCACCTCTTTTTGTACTGCCTCAAATTCTGCCCGGAACCGGACGGCATCGGCGCTGCTCTCCGCACCGCTGTCCACAGCGTAGGCACAGCCTCGCAGCCGCCCGAAGGCACGCAGCGTGTCGTGGTAGCCCAGCTCCATGTTCCGCCGGGCGGTGGTCGGGTCAAAGTGGAGGATATCCCCCAGGTCCCAGTAGCTCCGGATGAGGGTGGTGGGCAGACCGGTGCGGTTGGGGCGGGTGATGCCCACCCCCTCGAGGTCCACACAGACCAGCTCTTCGGCCCCCATCTTCTGGGCCAGTGCGGTGGGCATATTGTCCCGGTAGCCGCCGTCCAGATAGCTCACACCGTCGATGGTGTGGGCCCGCAGGGCGGGAAAGCAGGCCGCCGAGGCCAGCAGGTAATCTTTCACCTTTCCCTCGGGGATCTCTTCCAGCGGAAGTTCCCGGGCTTTCAGGGTCTTCTGCTCCACGGTCACAAGGCCCAGCCGGATGGGGCTTCTGCGGAGAGCATCTTCATCCAGCACCCGTTCCACGATCTCTTCCAGCGGGGTGACGTCCATGCCGCCCTGCTTCACCACATCCTTCAGGAAGGTGTGCAGCTCCGAGAGAGGGGCGTCCTCGGCGGGCAGCTCCATCACGTCCTGGCTGCGGATGGTGAGCCACATATCCCGGGCCGTCTCGTAGAGGTCGAGGGCGAACATGGCACCGTTCAGGCTGCCCACGCTGGTGCCGGTGATGATATCCGGCCTCCATCCCAGTTCGGTGAGAGCGCGCCAGACGCCTACCTGATAGCTGCCCCGTGCGCCGCCGCCTGCCAGCACCAGCGCCCGGGTGGGCGTATTGTTCCGGGCCATATCCTGCCGCCTCCTTTGACCAGTTCCGGTTTTGCCTAGATTATAGCATATTTCCCGGGAGATTTCTCTCTGTTTTTGTAACAAAAAATATGCTATAATCAAGTCACCCTGCCAACAACGAACCTTAGAAGCTGTTTTCATAAGCGGGGTGCACCGGACGACGAGAACTTATCGGGGCAAAGCCCATCCGCCCTGCTGACGCAGGACCATTCGGGCAGTGTGCAATGCTTATGAAGACAGCTTCTTAAAACAAATGGAGGAGCACTCATGCACTGCAAGCAATGGATCTTTGATATGGACGGCACCCTGACCGACAGCATGACCGTGGTCTGGGAGGGCGCTCCGCTGGCCCTGCTGAAACGGTATGGCCGCACCCCGAAAGCAGACCTGCAGGATACCCTGCTGACCATGGGCATGAAGGACGGCGCGGAGTACCTCATCCGGGAATATGACCTCCCGTTGGACGAGTACAGCTACCTGACCGTGATGCGGCAGGTCATCGCAGAATTATACGAGACGGTGGAGCTGAAGCCCGGCGTGCGGGAGATGCTGGCCCGCCTGCGGGCCGAGGGAGTCCGGCTGTGCCTGTGCTCCAACACCTGGAGCGAGCAGTGCCGCACCGTGCTGGCCCGGCTGGGCATTCTGGACCATTTTGAATTCATCGTGGAGGCACAGGGCGTGCTGCACAAGAGCCGCCCGGAGGTCTTTTACGAGTGCATGGGCCGCCTAGGCGGCAAAGATCCTGCTGTCTGCGCCGTCTGCGAGGATGCCGTTTATGCAGCCCGCACCGCGCACAAGGCCGGGTTTTACGTGGTGGGCATCCAGGATGCTGCCAGTGCCGCCGACGAACCGGAAATGCGCACGACCTGCGACCAGTTCCTGCCGGACTGGACCGCACTGGACTGGGAAAAGGTATAACCAAAACAAACAACGAGAAGGGGGCACGCTGCAGCGTGCCCCCTTCTCGTTGTTCAGCGGACAGAATGATGGAATGCTTCCCGCACAGCGGCCTCCCGGCCGCGCGGGATGGGAATGCGCGCCCCGCTGCGCATCCGCAGTTCGCCGGGGCTGAGCAGTTCCGCCTCCGCCAGGTTGACCACATAGGAGCGGTGGGGCTGCAAAAAGCGCTCATCGGCCAGCAAGGGCTTCGCCACCTCGGAGAAGGGCACCCGCAGGGAGAGGGATGCCACATCTTCACCGCTGGCAAGGTGGAAATGCACCACATGGTGGGTGCATTCCAGATACTCGATATCCGCAAAGGGCAGGGCCCGCAGGCCCGCCGCCGTGGAGACGGCCAGCACCGGCCCATACTCGGGCTCTGTGGCCCGGTCCAGCAGGGCGTTGAGCTGCTCCGGGCGGACCGGAAGCAGAAAATACTGCATGGCGTCCACCCGGTAGGCGTTGTAGGCGTGGGCCGGTGTGTGG
>DCCL01000004.1:4191-17798 GCA_002313795.1 Faecalibacterium prausnitzii | reverse complement strand
CGCGGCTACATCACCGGCAGCGGCTGGGCCAGCTACCAGAAGACCGGCAAGGTCTGCGGCATCCAGCTGCCCGAGGGCCTGAAAGAGTCTGAGAAGCTGCCGGAGCCCATCTACACTCCCTCCACCAAGGCAGAGATCGGCGACCACGACGAGAATATCTCCTATGAGCAGAGCATCGATGTGCTGGAAAAGCAGTTCCCCGGCCACGGCAAAGACTACGCCACCAAGCTGCGGGATTACACCATCGCCCTGTACAAGAAGTGCGCAGAGTATGCCCTGAGCCGCGGCATCATCATCGCCGATACCAAGTTCGAGTTCGGTCTGGATGAGAATGGCAATGTGATCCTGGGCGATGAGATGCTCACCCCGGATTCCTCCCGCTTCTGGCCGCTGGAAGGCTACGAGGCCGGTCATGGCCAGCCCTCCTTCGACAAGCAGTTCGTCCGCAACTGGCTGCTGGCCAACCCCGACAGCGGTTACGACCTGCCACAGGATGTCATCGATAAGACCATCGCCAAGTACGAGGAAGCTTACGAGATGCTCACCGGCAAAAAGCTGTAAGAACGATTCAACTTCTTCTGCCTGCTCCGTGGAAAACCGGAGCGGGCTTTTTTGCGTTGCAGAAACCGGTTTTCCTCTTGAATGGGGCGGTGGGTGGTGTTACAATAACACAGACAACGGCAGCGGGGCCGTGACAAGGAGAAGGAAATGCGTCAGGAGCAGTTCTTTCTGAGTGCCCCGGGCCGCTCAATGCCGGAAGTCGTTTTCATCCGCATCGCACACGGTCCGAAGGGCCTTTTTGTTCCCATTCTGTGTTGCCTGGGGACAAAAATTATTGTCATTCGGTGCACCCTGTTTATGAAAACAGCTTCTGAAACGCAGAATGCCGCGCGCGGCGGCGAAAGGAAACAACATGGAGATCAGCACGCGGGATAAGATCCTACAAATCCTCAACCAGTACATCATCATCACCCTGAGTATCAGCATCACCACCATCGGCGTCTATTTCTTCAAATTCCCCAACAACTTCGTGTTCGGCGGCGTCACCGGTTTTGCCGCCCTTGTAGCAAAGCTCACCCCCATGTCGGCCTCGTCCTTCTCGTCCTGGGCAAACGTTATCCTGCTGATTCTGGGCTGGATCTTCCTCGGCAAGAAGTTCGCCATCAGCACCGGCTGGGCCACGCTGGTCATGAACATAGAGCTGGCCCTCTTTGAGAAATATGTCCCCCTCAGCGGCCCTCTCTCCGACCAGCCCATGCTGGACCTGGTCTTTGCCATTGCCCTGCCTGCCATTGCAGCGGCCCTGCTTTTTAATGTGGGCGCATCCTCCGGCGGCACCGATATCCTTGCCCTCATCCTGAAAAAGTATACCCACATCCAGAACACCGGTGCGGCCCTCTTCGTCACCGACCTTGTGATGGTCATTGCGGCCTGCTTCGTGTTCGACCTGTATACGGCCCTTTACTCTTTTGTGGGTCTGACGGTCAAGAGTCTGGTCATTGATGCCGTGCTGGAGCAGATGAAAATGTGCAAGGCCATCCTCATCATCTGCGACGACAAAGACCCCATCTGTGATTTTGTCATCCACAAGCTGGTGCGCGGTGCGACCTACACCCCCTGCTATGGTGCCTACACCGACCGGCCCCACTACATGATCTACACCACCCTGACCCACCGCGAGGCACTGCAGCTGCAGTCCTTTATCCACAAGGAAAACCTCAATGCGTTCATCTCCATGCTCAGCACCACCGAGGTGTTCGGCAAGGGATTCAACCACGCATAAACAGGAGAATATCAGAACAGTGCACCCGCTGCGCCTGCCAAGCGCAGCGGGTGCATTTTTGTTAGAGGGGGAAAGGCGACTTTTAGTCTGCCGGGAAATACCGGAGCAGGAGGCATGGAGCTGCATCTTATCAGCTGGGGTAGTCCGGCAGTTCCCTACCAGCTATCGCAAACAGGTTTGCGATTGAGCCGCCCGGCAGGAAACCACCCTCCGCCCTGCCTCCGGAGGTAGACCGGCCGGGCGCTGATGTCTCGGGCAACGGCAAGAAGAACACTGAAAACAGATGCCGTTACCCGCCTCCGCAAGGGAATTTTCCGGCGAGGCGGCTTTTTAGCCCGCCGGGAGATACCGGAGCGGGAGGCATGGAGCTGCATCTTATCGGCTGGGGCAGTCCGGCAGTTCCCTGCCAGCTATCGCAAACAGGTTTGCGATTGAGCCGCCCGGCAGGAAACCACCCTCCGCCCCGCCTCCGGAGGTGGGCTACCCGGAAGCTTGCGTCAAATGACAGAAATGCTCTCTTTTCTGTCACCCTGCGCAGAAAACGGGAAAAACGGAAGAGAAAAACCGGACTTTGCATGACCAAATGGAATAAATCTTGTGTACAAGAGAAATTTTTGGCGTTTCTTAACGAATATTAAGATGGACGCTATGACTTTTGTAAGATTCCACGATTATGATAGAACCATCAGGAGGGGCACAGCGAGGTGCCGCTCCCACGGAACGGTATAACGAACGAAGAAACCACCTGCCAAGGAGGAAAAAAGCATGGAGATCAAGAAAGCAGCCACGGCTGGCACTCTGGAATCCAGCGACTGCATGGTGACGGTCGAGCCCGGCGAGGGAAAGATCGATTTCTCTCTGGAGAGCTCTGTCATCCACCAGTACGGCAACCAGCTGCGCAAGGTCGCACTGGAGACCCTGAAGAATCTGGACATCGATAACGTCCGCATCACCATCGTGGACAAGGGCGCTTTGGACTGCACCTTGAAGGCCCGTATCGAAGGCGCTGTGTTCCGCGCTGTTGACCAGTATGAGAATCTGCCCTGGGGAGGTGCCATTCGATGAATAATCCGAACAAGAAGCGCCTGCGCCGCACGATGATGTTCCTGAATGCGCAGAAGCCCGGCCTCATCAAAGACCCTTACATCTATAAGGCCGACTCCCTGATGCTGGATCTGGAGGACGCTGTTGCTGAGAACCAGAAGGACGTCGCCCGTTTCAGCCTGTATCACGCCCTGAAGACCGTGGATTACCGCGGCGCAGAGCGGGTCGTCCGCATCAACGGTCTGGATACTCCCTACTGGCGTGAAGATATCCGCGCTTGCGTGGCCGGCGGCTGCGATTCCATCCGCATCCCCAAGACCGAGCACGCCGAGGATGTCCACCGTGTGGCTCAGGCCATCGCTGAAGACGAGAAGACCTACGGCCGTCCGGAGGGCGAAGTCCTCATCATCGCTGCTCTGGAATCTGCCCGCGGCGTCATGAACGCTCTGGAAATCTGCGAGAGCGACGAGCGTCTGTTTGGCATCGCACTGTCCGGCGGCGACTACACCAAGGACCTGCAGACCCACATCACCGGCACCGGTATTGAGCTGATGGGTGCCCGTCAGCAGATGATCATTGCAGCCCGCGCAGCAGGCGTGCAGTGCTTCGATACCGTTTACACCGACCTGAAGGATATGGACGGCTTCCGCAAGGATGTCGAGAACATCCACCTGATGGGCTTTGACGGCAAATCCATCATCAACCCCCGTCAGATCCCCATCGTCCATGAGATCTTCACCCCGACCCAGAAGGACATCATCTTCGCTGAGAAGGTGGTCAAGGAGATCGACTCCAAGAAGGCTATGGGCATCGGCGTCTTCACCGTTGACGGCAAGATGATCGATATCGCCTTCTACGACGGTGCAAAGCGCACCATCGATCTGGCAAAGGCATCCGGCGTGTATAAGGGGGATTTGTAATTATGATCAACGCAGTCGGCAGAGACATTCCCGAAGAGATCCTCGAGCGCACCGGCAAAGAGGTCTTCCAGGGCAACAACTATAAAGACGGCAAGGCTTTCCAGAAGGCCAGCCCCAAAGTGACCCCTGTGATGCGCAATGACCACGACAAGATGGTCAAGAACATCCACGAGGCTCTGGTCAAGTGCAACGCCCATGACGGCATGACCGTCTCCTTCCATCATCACTTCCGCGAGGGCGACCTCGTGGTCTGCATGGTCATGGAAGAGATCCACAAGATGGGCTTCAAGAACATCACCCTGAGCGCAAGCTCTCTGGGCAAGGCCCATGATGCCCTCGTTCCCATGATCGAGGACGGCACCATCGTCAACATCGAGTCTTCCGGTGTCCGCGGCAAGATCGGCGATGCCATCTCCCATGGCAAGCTGAAGGGTCTGGCTACCATGCGCAGCCACGGCGGCCGTGTCCGCGCCATTGAGACCGGCGAGACTCATATCGATATCGCCTTCATCGGCGCACCTTCCTGCGACGAGTACGGCAACTGCTCCGGCATGGGCGGCAAGACCAACTGCGGCGTTCTGAGCTACGCTTACGTGGACGCTGAGATGGCAGATTACGTTGTCGCCATCACCGATTGCCTGGTGGACTACCCCAACTACCCCGCAGAGATCAACCAGACCAAGGTCGATTACGTCTGCGTCGTGGATCAGATCGGCATCCCCGAGAAGATCGCTACCGGTGCGGCCAAGCCCACCACCGACCAGCGCAAGATCCTGATGGCTGAGTACTGCACTCAGGTCGTGGCAAACACCCCGTACTTCAAGGACGGCTTCTCCTATCAGACCGGTGTCGGCGGTGCATCCATCGCTTCCACCATCTCCCTGTCCAAGATCATGGAGGAGAAGAACATCCACATGGGTCTGGGCGTCGGCGGTCTGACCAAGCCCATGTGCGAGCTGCTGGATCGTGGTCTGGCCCGCAAGCTGGTAGATACCCAGGACTTCGACCTGGATGCCGTCAACAATGTGGCTTCCAACCCCAACCATTTCCCCATCTCTGCTGGCGAGTATGCAAGCCCCATGAATAAGGGCGCTTTCGTCAACAAGCTGGATTACGTCATCCTGGCCTCTCTGGAAGTGGATACCCACTTCAACTGCAACGTCGTCGTCGGCTCTGATGGCATCATCACCGGCGCACAGGGCGGCCATCCCGATACTGCACAGGGTGCAAAGTGCACCATCGTCATCGCTCCTCTGCTGCAGGGCCGTATCCCGGCCATCTGCACCGATGTGACCACTGTCACCACCCCGGGCGAGAGCGTTGATATCGTCGTCACCGACTACGGCGTGGCCGTCAACCCCCGCCGTCCCGACCTGCTGGAGGCTCTGAAGGCCGCTGACTGCGTGCCTCTGAAGACCATCGAGGAGCTGCGCGACATCGCCTACTCCATCGTCGGCGAGCCGGAGAAGGTTCAGTTCGGCGACCGCATCGTGGGCATCATCGAGGCCCGCGATGGCACTGTCATGGACGTTGTCCGCGAAGTTAAGCCTTTCTCTTTCCGCGAAGATTGAGTGATATGATGTGAGAGCGGGACTGTGGCTTGCCAACCACGTTTCGGAATGGATTCACGGATATTCCTTCGCTCTTCTCAAACCTGCTCCCGCATCTAAGCCTGCACACAAGCTTCATGCGATTCTCCTTTTTCAAGGTTTTGTGTTTTATACCGGCATAAAACCAGAGGGCAGCCAACTGCACCGCGCGCAGTTGGCTGCCCTTCTTTTGTTTTATAAAATAAAAATGTACGATTTTACGGCACGAACCGGTATCCCACGCCGCGGATGGTGATGATATGCTGCGGAGTGCGGGCATTGTCTTCGATCTTGCTGCGCAGGCGGTTGATGTAGACCATGATGGCATTGTCGTCCACAGCGATAAGGTTGCCCCAGATCTGCTCGTAGATCATATCCTTGGTGAACACCTGCTGCGGATGGCGTACGAAAAGCAGCAGCAGACTACGCTCCTTCTCCGAGAGGTTCAGCTCCACATTGTTTTTGTAAAAGCGCATGGTGGTGGTGTCGCAGAGGAAGGGCCCGCAGCTGATCTGCTGATTGTTCTCCTGAGAAAAACTCTTGCTCCGGCGGATGAGGGCCTTGACTTTGGCACCTAAGATCTGCGGGCGGAAGGGCTTGGTCACATAATCGTCTGCACCCAGCGAGAGACCGTACATGAAATCATAATCCTCATTACGGCCGCTGATGATGATGACCGGCGTGGTGACGCCGTTGCGCCGGATGGTCTGGATGACATCGAAGCCCTCCATGTCGCCTAGAGTGATGTCCATCAGGATCATATCCAGTGTGCCGCTCTGGCGGGCGATGAGGTCCAGCGCAGCGGCACCGCTGTTGACGACCAGCGGCTCCATCTCATTGCTTATCATAACTTTCGACAAAAGTTTGCAAATTGCTGGATCATCGTCTACAATAAGAACATGATACGACATGATAACTCCCTGCACCTTTTCTGACTGGAACGATTTGTTGTACTTTCGATAAATAAAATTATAACATGTTTGGGCGGGAAGAGCAAGCCCGGCTCAGCCCGCCCTGAGGAGGAGAGACCATGAAGGAGACCGATGCGAAAAAAAAGAGCTGGCTGCAGACCCTGCGCACTCTCTGGGTGCCGCTGGCCATCGGTGTGGTCACGGTGGCGGCACTGGCCTTTGTGGTGGGAGCGGTATGGAGAGACTACCGCACCGCCCTGATGGAGAGTCAGACCCGGCAGATGGAGCTGGTGGTGCAGAGCACTGCCGACAGTATCCGGGTGCTGCTGGAAGAATACGCCGACCGGCTGGACTCCATTGCAGGAAAACTGGGGGATAACCCGGACTACCGCCCCGGCGTTGCCCGGAGCGATACCATTCGGGATGTCTGGCTGGAAAACGAGAATGGGGAAGTCGTCTACAGCTGTTACGGGGTGAGTGCACTCTGTGATGTCCTGATCACCCGGACGGAGAGCATCACCTACTGGCAGTACCACAGCGGCGACCATCATTATCTTGTGATGAAAAAGCAGGTAGGGGAGCAGACCGTCTGTTTGGTGGTGGACTCCACCGTCATGTACCAGCAGCTCATCTCGGAGATCCATGTGGGCACGAACGGCTACATTATGATAAAGAACGATGACGATATGGTCATCATGCACCCGGAGGCCGTACAGTGGGGCATCAAGGTCGTGGAAGGCCGTCAGCGTATTTACAAGGGAAAGCAGCTGGATATGGACAGTCTCAGCAGCCTGCTGCGCGCACAGCAGGAAGAGGACGCCGGAACGATGGATTACTATTCTTACTGGTGGACTGACCCGAACCTGCCCCGGGTGCACAAGATCAGCGCTTTCCGCCATCTGAGCGTAGGGGACAGCTTCTGGATCGTCAGCGCGGTGGTGGACTATGACGACCTCTATGCACCGGTGCAGCAGAGCTTCGTGAAAGTCGTCCTTATCTTCAGCATCGTGGCTGTGGTGCTGCTGCTCTTCATGTTCCAGATGCTCCGCCTGCAGGAGCGGGACCGCCGCAGCGCCACCGAGATCAGCGACCTGAAGCTTCTGAACCAGACGCTGGAAGAGCTTCACCGCAGCGAAGAATCTCTGGCCCACGGCCAGCGGCTGCAGATGATGGGCACCCTTACCGGCGGCATCGCCCATGAGTTCAACAACTTCCTCACCCCCATCACCGGCTACGCCGACCTCATCATGGCCGACGCCGACCCGGGCAGTGAAATTTACGACAACGCCATGGAGATCAGCGAGGCAGCCCAGAAAGCGCAGGAGGTAGTGAAACAGATCTCCTCCATGAGCCGGAAGAATGTGGAGACGGTGTATGATGCCGTCTCGGCGGAGGGCCTGCTCCACCAGACCCGGAAGCTGGTAGAGACGAACTGCCCCAAGAATGTGGAGCTGAAAGAGGAATGCAACCTGAACGGTGCCTGTGTGCTGGGCAATGCCACCCAGTTGCAGCAGGTGCTGCTGAACATCTGCATCAACGGCATCCACGCCATCGGCCCGGAGGGCGGCAGTCTGAGCCTGCGGGGTGACATCGTGCCCCGGGAGGAGCTGGAAAAACTCTTCCCGGAAGAAAAGATACCCGAAGAGTGGGCCAGCTACATCCGGCTCAGCATCACGGATACCGGCTGCGGCATGGACAAGGAGACCATGCAGCACATCTTTGAGCCCTTCTTCACCACCAAGAAGACCGGCGAAGGCACCGGCCTTGGTCTGGCGCTGGCAGACCAGATCATCCGCACCCACCGGGGCCGCATCTGGCCGGAAAGCACCATCGGAAAAGGCACGACCTTCCGTGTGTATCTGCCGGTGCTGGAACAGCAGCAGGAGCGCGAGCAGCTCCAATGGGGCGCAGACAACAAACTGCGCATCCTTGCTGCCGATGACAACAACAAGGTGCTTGACCTGCTGGACAAAGACCTCAGTGCGCTGGGCCTGAGCGTCTCAACCTGCTCCCGCCGGGACGAACTGCGCCGTCTGCTGAAGGAGCAGCCCTACGATGTACTTGCAATCGACGAGAGCCTGACCGGCAGCAGCGGCGTGGATTTCTGCATGGCCATCCGGGGCCGGTATCCCGGCATGACCCGCATCATCATGACCAATGCCCCCACCCGAGAGATCGTGGATGCCCGCGCCCATGGTGTCATCGATGGTTATATCATCAAGCCGGTATCGGCATCCATGCTGCTGGCGCAGATACGGAGCTGCAGAAAGGCATAAGCTGCGGAAGGCAGTGTCTGGTCAATACAATAAATAAGCCATTTTATGCCGTCCCGTCGGATCTCATTTGACCCGGCAGGGCGGCTTTTTATAACTCGCTGGGGAAGTACAGGAGCAGGGAACTCGGAACTGCATCTCATCGGCAGGGCAGTCCGGCAGTTCCCTGCCCGCTATCGCAAACAAAGTTTGCGATTGAGCCGCTTGGCAGTGAACCACCCTCCGCCCAGCCTCCTGCGGCAAGCGAAAAGAACAAGATTGCATCCAACCATCCATACGGAATCTTACAGGATATTAAGAGATTTCTTAACAAACCGTAACGGAATGTGCTTTGGGGGTTAAGTTTGGGTCTGTATACTTGAGCCATAACGAACGGGAATGATTCCGGATGACAAAACAGAATATATCCCGAAAACGGAAAAATGGAAAGGAAGTACAAACCATGAGTGACACTATCCTCGCTCTGCTCGGCTTTGCAACGGTGATTGCGGTCATCGTCCTGCTGCTGCGCAATGTCACGGTCCCTGCGCTGGCATTCGTCAGTGTCTCGACCATCACCGCAGCCATTCTGGTGGCTACCGGTGCTTTCACTCTGGATGAAATGGCTGGCTTTATCAAGGAGGGCGTCAAGGGCGTCCACGGTACAGCTGTCCTGTTCATCTTCTCTGTCCTGTTCTTCGGCGTCATGACCGATGCAGGTATGTTCGACAAGATCATCGGTGCCCTGATGAAGAAGGTCGGCAACAACGTCGTTGGCGTTGCTCTGATGACCTGCATCATCGCCATCATCGGCCATCTGGACGGCGGCGGCGCATCCACCTTCCTTATCACCATCCCCGCTATGCTGCCCGTCTACAAGCGCCTGCATATGCGCCGTGAGACCCTGCTGCTGATCTGCGTCACCGCAATGGGCGTCATGAACCTGATGCCCTGGGGTGGCCCTACCATGCGTGCTGCCAGTGTCATCGAGATGGAGCCCAATGACCTGTGGTTCCAGCTCATGCCCATGCAGGTTGTCGGTTTTGTTCTGGCTATCGGCACTGCTGTCTTCTGGGGCCTGCAGGAGAAGAAGCGTATTGCAAAGCTCGGCGACGCCATCGTTGCTGAGGATGCTGGCAAGTATGACGATGCTGACGAGGGCAAGAAGGATGAGTCTCTGGCTCGTCCCCAGAACTTCATCTTCAATGTCATCCTGACTCTGGCGGTCATCATCGTTCTGGTCATGGATATCTTCCCCTCTTACTACGTCTTTATGGTTGGCTGCGCTCTGGGCATTCTGGTCAACTACCGCGGTAAGAAACTGCACAACTCCATCATCAAGAGCCACGCTTCTGCTGGTCTGAGCATGGCTTCCACCATCCTGTGCGCCGGTGTGTTCCTGGGCGTCCTGAGCAAGAGCGGCATTATGGAGAAGATGGCTGTTGCCATGGCAAACTTCATCCCGACCTCTCTGGGTCGTTTCCTGCCTGTCATCATCGGCGTTCTGAGCGTGCCTCTGGCTCTGCTGTTCGATACCGACTCTTACTTCTACGGCGTTCTGCCTGTTCTGGTCAGTGTCGGCAACCAGTTCGGCGTCAACCCGGCTCACATTGCCATTGCAATGGTCGTCTGCCGCAACTGCGCTACCTTCATCAGCCCTGTGGCTCCCGCTACCTATCTGGGCATCGGTCTGGCCGGTGTCGAGATCAAGGACCACATCAAGTACTGCTTCGGCTGGCAGTGGGGCGTTTCCATCATCTGCCTGATCGCTGGTCTGATCCTCGGCGTCATCAAGTTCTAACTTAACTCCCACCCGGCTGCCCCTTGTTGGACGGCCGGGCATTTTTGTCAGAGATCTGCTTCAAGGAGGCTGCTGCAATGCATGAGACCCCTGTCTGCACCGCGGCCGATGCCATTTACAGGCTGGCAGCGGGCAATCTGAAATATCTGAATGCCGAGAGCGGCAGCGGCGATATTTCCCGCCGCATCCGGATGTCCACTTGGACAAAGGGCCAGTCCCCCTATGCCATTATCGTGACCTGCTCGGACTCCCGGGTCATCCCGGAAAACATCTTCTCTGCAGGCATCGGGGAACTGTTCGTCATCCGGCTGGCGGGCAACGTCATCGACGACCATCAGCTGGGCAGCATCGAGTATGCCGCCGGCCATCTGGGCTGTCGGCTGGTGGTGGTGCTGGGCCATACCCATTGCGGCGCGGTAGACGCAGCCATCCATGCGCAGCCTTCCGGCTATATCCGCTTCATCACGGACGAGATCAAGAAGGCCATCGGGGACGAGACCGACCCCTACAAGGCCAGCTGTCTCAATGTCCGGCACAGTGTGCAGGAGATCGAAAAGAGCCTCTGCATCCATAATATTGAGGAGGAGACCGGCCTGCGGGTCGTCGGTGCAATGTACCACATCGAGGACGGCAGCGTCGAGTTTCTGTAACAGCATTGCAGCGAAAAGGCCCTTTCCCATTTAGCTGGGTGTTCGTAAAACAGTTTTCGAGAAATGACACGGCAACTGCCTGTCAGGATTGGTTACGAGTACCCCGCTAGGCCGAGGAAGCATCAAGTCCCATGTCCGCACTGTCAAGGTGTTGGGCATGGGGCTTTTTGCATATTGGGGGTTCTTTACACCTCTATCAAGGTGTAACACACTAGACTTTGTACCAAAGTCGTGCGCCAAGGGGTGCTGCTTCTCGCCTGTCGGCTCGGTCAAGTGCTTCAAAATGCAAGCATTTTGAAGTCGCCACTGGCGACCCGCACCCCTTGAAATCCCTGCGCACATCGCCTGTGGGCGATGTGGATTCGCCGCAAAGGAGGCTTCACAAAAGGCATACCCGGCTGTCTGCGGCGAGGAAAAGGCACTTCTGCGGAAGTGTAATAACCCACTATGACACTTTCAGCCCTGCGGTCTGCAAAGTGTAGTGGGCTCTTCGAGGGGGGACGGTTGTATAGGGTGCGTTTCGGGCAAATTGCCGCGTACGTGCGTACAGGAGGTTCGTACGCACGTACGCAGTAAAACGGCTGAGGTTCCGTATTTAAGCCATAGCAAAATCATCTTTCGCCGATAAATCAAAATTTATCATTGACAAACAGGGATTTCCATATATAATGGTAAATATAATTTACTGTAAACAAAAATAACCGAGAAAGGAATGTCCCTGTGAAAAACAATCTGAATTTTAGAATCACGACAGCATCGCTTTTGAAATATGCACTGCCAACTATCTTGTCTAACATTTTCATGAATCTTTATAGTATCGTCGATCAGTTGTTCGTGTCCAATCTATTGGGCACAGTTGCACTCTCTGCTGTCAGCATCGCGGGGCCGTTCTTAGCCATTGCGCTGGCTATCGGTACCATGATTGCAACCGGTGGCTGTGCGCTGGTGTCTCGCCAAATGGGTGAGGGCAATGCGCAGAAGGCACGAGAGAACTTTTCGCTTTTTACGCTGTTCAGTGTGATTATTAGCACAGTATTTTGCATAGTAGGCATTTTGCTGCGGAAGCCTATCTTATACGCTATGGGAGCTGACACCACACTTTATCCGCTGTGTGAAGCCTATGCAGTACCCATCTTCCTGCTGATTCCATTCGCTATGGTTAGTATTGTTTTCCAGATGTTTTTTGTCGCGGCAGGTCGACCCGGACTGGGCTTTGGGCTGTCTATTGCAGGTGGTGTCACCAATATGGTGCTGGATTACCTGCTGATGGCGGTATTTCCGCTGGGCGTAGCTGGTGCAGCCTACGCCACAGCAGCTGGCTATGTGTTGCAAAGTGTAATTGGTGTGGTGTTTTTTGCTTGCAACCGTAAGGATGCACTTTATTTTGTTCGTCCCCGGTTTGATGGCGTAGCACTGCGCAAAGCCTGTGTCAATGGCTTGAGTGAGATGGTCGGAATGCTGGCAGTTACAGTAACTATGATTGCCATGAATGTGATTCTGATGCGGTTGGTAGGGGCTGATGGCGTAGCTGCTGCTGCAATAATTTTGTCAGTGCAGACCATTTTATCTGCAGCCTATGCAGGCTATGTACAAGGCATCGCCCCGGTGGTCAGTTTTCAGTACGGCTGTGCCAACCACACAGAACTACGCGCTCTGTATCGAGCAGCACTGCGCACTATTGCGGTGCTTTCCGTATTGAGTTTTTTGGCCGCTTTCCCACTTGCCCGACCTCTGGCTCGATTGTTTGCCGAAGGTTCCCAGACTGTTCTGAATATGGCTGTGCGAGGTACTTTCCTGTTTTCCGTGGCATTTTTGCTGATGGGATTCAATCTATTTGCATCTGGCTTTTTTACCGCACCGAATGATGGATGTACCTCGGCAATCATTTCTTTGTTCCGAACGCTGATATTTTTGCTCTTGCCGTTACTGGTCTTACCGGGTATACTAGGGGTAGATGGTGTATGGCTGTCTATGCCAACGGCGGAGATTTTGAGTGCCTTTCTCTCGGCCTACTACTTCAAAACAATGAAATCAAAATATAATTATGCATAAGGAACACATATGGAAAACATACAAAACCGACTGATAGAACAGCTCCGAAATATGGATCGTGTTTATGAAGAATACGCAAAATCCAAAGGGCTGAATTACATCAGCCTGATGGTTCTGGCAGAACTCTATGAATTGGGCGATGGCTGCACTCAAAAACAAATCAGCGAAGATACGCACTACCCAAAGCAGTCAATCAATTTGGTGATAAGGGCGTTTCTGAATGAAGAAGTTCTTGTACTCCGGGAACTGCCAGAGAATCGAAAGAACAAGGGCATTACACTGACCCCAAAAGGCAGACAGCTCTGTAAAGATGTAGTAGAACCACTTTTGCAGCAGGAGGAACAGGTTATGGCACAAATGGGTGAAGCGAACAGCCGTGAGCTGAGCCGCCTGTTGGAGCTTTATGGGCAAATCTACTGCGATTGTCTAAAACAAGTTTGTCATCCTTAGCAGCAGGGTTTGGGGCAGGCACGCCCCAACAAGAAGCTGTCCCAAGAGGGCAAGAATTTTCAAGAATTGAAAATTTGTGGCCACGGGACGATTCTTGCTCTCATGAACAACAGAAAAACCAGAACTGTATCACTGATTCAGCCAACAGTTCTGGT
>DCCL01000004.1:3876-4130 GCA_002313795.1 Faecalibacterium prausnitzii | reverse complement strand
CTGTTTTATGAAGCCCCTGCATTCCGGGAAAGGGCCTTTTCCTGTTTGACAATCCCTCTGCCGCAGTTTATACTGACAGCGAAGACCAGAAATACGGAGGGAAGAATGATGGTAAAGGTAGATCTGATCACAGGGTTTCTCGGGGCAGGAAAGACCACCTTCCTGCAAAAATATGCGGCCTACTGGGCCGGACAGGGGTGTCGGGTCTGCGTGCTGGAAAACGATTTTGGAGCCGTGAATGTGGATGCCATGCT
>DCCL01000004.1:3416-3730 GCA_002313795.1 Faecalibacterium prausnitzii | reverse complement strand
AAGCTCATCTCCATGGCCATGCGGGGCTTTGAGCGGGTCATCGTGGAACCCAGCGGCATCTTTGATGTGGATGAATTTTTCGATGTGCTGCGGGATGAGCCGCTGGACAACTGGTATCAGCTGGACAATGTCATTGCCATTGTAGATGCCCTTCTGCCGGAGCAGCTCTCGCTGCAGGCGGAATATATCCTCGCCTCGGAGAGTGCCTGGGCGGGCGCAGTTCTGCTGAGCCGGTGCCAGCTGACCTCGCCTGCGCAGCAGCAGGGGGCAACGGCCCATCTGGCCCGGGCGCTGGAAGCCTGCAAGTGCTCCCG
>DCCL01000004.1:0-3306 GCA_002313795.1 Faecalibacterium prausnitzii | reverse complement strand
CCGGCAGGTCAGCTATGAAAAGATGCATTTCGATGAACACGACGCCTTTACCTCGGCCTATTTTCTGGAATTGGGTCTGTCCCGCGTCCAGTTGGAAAAGAACATCCCCACTCTCTTTACAGATGCCGCCTGCGGCCGGGTGCTGCGGGTCAAGGGCTTTGTGGAGGACAACGGCCAGTGGTATGAGCTGAACGCCACCGCCGCCGGACTGACAGCGGCTCCCATCCCTCAGGGGCAGCAGGTGCTCATCGTCATTGGGGAAGGGCTGGGCAAGGCCCGGCTGGAAGCAGATCTGCGGGGATAAGCTTTCAACAACTGAAATAAAATTTGTGCAGAATGATTGCACCCGGCCTTCTGCGGGGGTATAATGGAAAAAAACACAGGAGGCTTTTCCATGAGCGCTTCGACCCTGCAAAAGCCGACCACCCGCCGCATCGTGGGCATGGTGGTGGGCATCATCATCATTGGTCTGGGCATCGCCCTCTTCAAGGAGTCCCATCTGGGCAATGACTCCATCAGTGCGCTGAATATGCGGCTGGCGGAGAAGCTGGGCATCTCGCTGGGCGTCCAGAACCTCTGTACCAATATCCTGTTTTTTGCGCTGGAATTCTGGTTCGGGCGCAAGTACATCGGCCTTGGCACCTTCGTCAACGGCATCGGCATCGGCTTTATCGTCACCTTCTTCTATGACCGTATCTTTGCGCTCCACGGTCCGGCAGCGTCCTTCCCGGAACAGCTGCTCTGGGTGGCAGGGGGTGTGCTGGTCACAGCGCTGGGAGCGTCCCTTTACCAGACCGCAGACCTTGGCATTGCGCCCTATGATTACCTCTCGCTGGGTCTGCGGGACTACACACATTTTCAGTATTTCTGGTGTCGGGTATTCACGGATGCCTTCTGTGCCCTGCTGACCTGGCTGCTGGGCGGCCTCGTGGGTCTGGGCACCCTCATCTGCGCTTTCTGCCTTGGGCCGTTCATCCAGTTTTTCAACGACTTCTCCGAAAAGGTGCTGGACTATAAACCGGTCAAGGAATCCTGAAACAAAATCATAAAAAAGACCAGAGTTGGCGGGCCGCAATGGCCTTCTGTGACTCTGGTCTTTCTGTTTCTATCTTGTTTTTACTCGAACCGGAACAGCGGTGCACCTACAGAGACGATGCCGCCGGCCTCGATGTGGAGCTTTGGCAGGACATCGGCGTTGGTCACGATGATGGCGCTGGAAGTGGACAGCCCGGCGGCACGGATAGCGTCCAGCTCTACCTTCAGCAGGGGGGCGCCTGCCCGGACGTGTTCTCCTTCCCGGACAAGAGCCGTGAAGCCTTCACCCTGCATCCCTACGGTGTCCATCCCGATGTGGATGAGCAGCTCGATGCCGTCGTCGCTCCGCAGCCCCACAGCGTAGAGGTTGGAGGCTACGGAGGTCACGACCCCGTCAAAGGGGGCGTAGACCGTGTCGCCGGTGGGCTCGATGCCGCAGCCGGGGCCGAGGATGGCCCGGGCAAAAGTCTCGTCCGGCAGCTGTTCCAGCGGGAGCAGGATGCCGTCGATGGGGACTTTGACCGTCATCTTTTCACCCGAAAATTTCATCTCGGCAGGCCTGCTGCCGAACAATCTGTTCCAGAAGCCCATGAGACCGTCCTCCTTCCGGTAGAATTTACATCAGGGCGATGAGTTCGTTGATCTCCTCCATCCGGGTGGCCCAGCTGGTGGCGATGCGGACAACAGTGTGCTCGTCGTCGAACTTCTCCCAGAAACCAAACTTGGCTTTTCCTTCCAGTGCGGCCAGCTGAGCGTTGCTCAGGATGACAAAGATCTGATTGGTGGGGGAATCCATAAAGAACCGGTAGCCCTTGGCGGCAAGGCCCTTCTTGAGGGCATTGGCGGTCTCAATAGCGTTTTTGCTGATACGGGTGTAAAGATCGTCAGTAAAGAGGACGTCGAACTGGATGCCCATAAGACGGCCCTTGGCCAGCAGACCGCCCTGCTGTTTGACCATGGTCATAAAGTGGGCCGGTGCACCATGGGGGAAGACTACAGCCTCGCCGCAGAGGGCCCCCACCTTGGTGCCGCCGATGTAGAACACGTCGGTGAGACGGGCAAGGTCAGGCAGGGTCACATCGGTGCCCTCGCTCACCAGACCATAGCCCAGCCGTGCGCCGTCCACAAAGAGGGGCATATGGTAGGTATGGCAGACCGCAGACAGGGCTTCCAGTTCGGCCTTGGTGTAGAGGGTGCCGTACTCGGTGGGGTGGGAGATGTACACCATGCCGGGGAACACCATGTGGTCGTGGTTGGCATCGGCGTAGAAGGTCTTGCAGAAATCCTCCACCTCGGCGGCATCCAGCTTGCCGTTCTTCTGGGGCAGGCCGATGACCTTATGGCCGCTGTACTCGATGGCACCGGCTTCGTGGGCGGCGACATGGCCGGTGGCAGCCGCAATGACGCCCTCCCAGCGATGGAGCAGGGAAGCGATGACGATGGCGTTGGTCTGGGTGCCGCCGGAGATGAAAGTCACATCGGCTTCGGGGCACTGGCAGGCGGCACGGATCTTCTCCTTTGCACTGGCGCAGTAGGGGTCGGTGCCGTAGCCGGACGCCTTCTCAAAGTTGGTCTCTATGAACTTTTGAAGGATGGCCGGATGGGCACCCTCACAGTAGTCGTTCTCAAAATACAGCATAGTGATTTCCTTTCCGGAACGCGGCGGGCCGCGCAGAGATTTTCTGATTTGAACCGTTTTGGACGCAGGAACAAAAACGGACTGACCTTATTATGTATCGTTGTCCGTGGTTTGTCAAATCCCGCTGGAAATGAGGCAGCCTTAGCTGTATCTTTAATTTATTTGTGGTATACTCTGACAGTGAAATAGAATATATATATATCAGGAGGAAGAGAGAGAATGAAGCAGGTGCTCCGCAAAAAGGATATCTGGGTGCTGCTGTGTGCCATGCTGGGGGCGTTCGGCTGCGTGACGGTCATCCAGTTCATCAGCGGCCGCATCGACGGCGTGGCGTCCATGGTGTTCCTGCTGGCTGTGTTCTTCGTCTCCATGTACACCGATGGCTATCTGTGGGGCGTCACGGCCTCGTTCATCGGCGTGCTCTGCGTCAACTTCGCCTTTCGGGCCCCCTATTTTGCTTTCAATTTCACCCTGCCTGAGAATATCTTTTCCGGTGTAGTCATGCTGGTGGTCTCCTTCATGACCAGCACCCTGACCACCCGAATCAAGGTGCAGGAACAGCTGAGGATGGAGAGCGAGACAGAAAAGATGCGGGCCAACCTTTTGCGGGCGGTCTCCCACGACCTGCGCAC
>DCCL01000257.1:9679-9807 GCA_002313795.1 Faecalibacterium prausnitzii | reverse complement strand
CAGGAGATCACCGAGATCATCGGTGGTGCGGCAGCCGTACAGGATCAGGAATAACAAGATATAAGAGGCAAATCTATGATACAGGGAACTATTATCCGCGTAGCCGGCCCTGTGGTGGACGTGCAGTT
>DCCL01000257.1:4866-9639 GCA_002313795.1 Faecalibacterium prausnitzii | reverse complement strand
CTGCCTGCCCTGCAGGAAGCGCTGACCGTGACCGCTGAGGGCACCGAGCGCACCATGGAGGTGGCGCAGCACGTCAACGAATCGACGGTGCGCTGCATCATGCTCTCTGCCAGCGAAGGCCTGGGCAAGGGTATGAACGTCACCGCCACGGGCCACGGCCTGACTGCCCCTGTGGGCGAGGCTACGCTGGGCCGTATGTTCGACCCGCTGGGCCGCCCCATCGACGGCAAGGGCCCGGTGGACGATGTGCCGCACTGGCCCATCCACCGCAAGGCCCCCAGCTTTGCAGAGCAGAAGCCTGCAACTGAGATCCTGGAGACCGGCATCAAGGTCATCGACCTGCTGGCCCCCTACGCCAAGGGCGGCAAGATCGGTCTGTTCGGCGGTGCAGGCGTCGGCAAGACCGTCCTTATCCAGGAGCTTATCCATAACGTGGCCACCGAGCACGGCGGCTACTCCATCTTCACCGGCGTCGGCGAGCGCTCCCGTGAGGGCTGCGACCTCTGGGGCGAGATGAACGCGTCCGGTGTTCTGAACAAGACCGCGCTGGTCTTCGGTCAGATGAACGAGCCCCCAGGAGCCCGTATGCGTGTGGCCGAGACCGGTCTGACCATGGCCGAGTATTTCCGCGAGGAGACCCACAAGGATGTCCTGCTCTTCATCGATAACATCTTCCGTTTCGTGCAGGCAGGTTCCGAGGTCTCTGCTCTGATGGGCCGTATGCCCTCGGCCGTGGGCTATCAGCCCACGCTGGCCAATGAGCTGGGCGCTCTGCAGGAGCGCATCACCTCTACCCGCGACGGCTCCATCACCTCGGTGCAGGCTGTCTACGTCCCCGCCGATGACCTGACCGACCCTGCCCCCGCTACCACCTTCGCCCATCTGGATGCTACTACCGTCCTGAGCCGTAAGATCGTGGAGCAGGGCATCTATCCCGCTGTGGACCCGCTGGCCTCTACCTCCCGTATTCTGGAGGCAGATATCGTGGGTGAGGAGCACTACCGCGTGGCCCGTAAGGTGCAGGCTACCCTGCAGCGCTATCAGGAGCTGCAGGATATCATCGCCATCCTGGGCATGGACGAACTGAGCGAGGAAGATAAGCTCACCGTTACCCGCGCCCGCAAACTGCAGAAGTTCCTCTCTCAGCCCTTCTCTGTGGCTGAGAACTTCACCGGCCTGCCCGGCAAATATGTGCCGCTGGCCGAGACGGTCAAGGGCTTTGCCGCCATCGTGGACGGCAAGTGCGACGACCTGCCCGAGTGGGCCTTCTTCAACGTGGGCACCCTCGACGAAGCCCGCAAGAAGGCAGCAGACAAGCTGGCGGAGGAAAAAGGCGGTGAAGCCTGATGAACAGCTTCATCCTGAACATCACGGCTTCCAGCGGTGAGTTCTATCAGGGCAACTGCGAGAGTCTCGTGCTGCCGGTCGGCGATGGTGTGTACGGTGTGCAGGCCGGACACAACCCGGTGCTGGTGGCTATCCATATGGGAATGTGCCGCTTTACCGTGAACGGCGAGACCCGGGAGATCCTGGTGGGCGACGGCATCGCCGAGGTGACGCCGACCTTCGTCCTGCTGCTGGTGGACAGCGCAGAGCGTCCTGAGGATATCGATAAGAACCGTGCCGAAGCTGCCCGCATCCGGGCCGAAGAACGGCTGCAGCACAAGCAGAGCATGCACGAGTATTACCAGACCAAGATCGCGTTGGACCGTGCCATGCAGCGTCTGCAGACTGCTGCAAAATACAAGCGTTGAACTCCCTTCAAGATACAGTTTTCTTTTTTCAACAACCAATATTTCTCCAATATCTCCAGAGCAGAGGGCCTGTCCGTCCGCAGAACGCGGAAGGGCGGGCCCTTTTGCGTTCCTTTTGACAGAAAAGATGGAAAGTGATATGATTCTGATATCACAGAGACCCACGTCCGGAGCCTGTGACAGGCAGAAGAGATTACAAAAGAGGCCGTTCCCGGCAGAAAGGGTAATATGACGCTTATGACAGTCCCTGCGGCAAGCATCGCAGGCATGGTGTTTTCACTTATCGTGTCCTTTGCATTCCCAATCGGTCTTTTTGTGTATGCAAAGAAAAAATTGAGGGCAAAGACGGCACCGTTCTTCATCGGGTGCGGCGTATTCTTCGTGATGGTCCTAATGCTGGAAGCCGCTGTTCACCGCATTGTGTTCCATCTGGCCGGAGAAGCGCTGAACGGGAGCGTAATCCTGTACGCAGTCTATGGGGGCCTGATGGCGGCACTTTTTGAAGAGACTGGCCGTTACATCGCCATGAAGTTTCTGGTGAAGCCGCTGGACTTCCCGAACGCTTTTCTGTATGGTGTCGGACACGGCGGAATAGAAGCGATGCTCCTGTGCGGTGTTGCATCCATCAACAACATCGTGAGTGCCGTTATGATAAATTCCGGTACCATGTCCGCACAGCTGGCGTCCCTTGACGCAAAGACGGCGGCAGACACGGCAGCGGCCCTTTCGGCACTGTGGACGACGCCGAGCCTGACGTTCTTTGCAGGCGGCGTGGAGCGGCTTTTTGCGGTCACGCTCCATGTGAGCCTTTCGATTCTGGTGTTCCAGTCCATCCGTAAAAAGTCCCGGAAAGACCTGCTCAATGCGTATCTGTTCCACTTTGTCGTTGACTCGCTGTCCGTTCTGCTCAGTGCAGTGACCTCCGTCTGGGTGGCAGAACTTGCAGTTGCACTCATGACCGGCGGTGCTGTCCTGATGGCAAAGTATGCCTGTATGGAGGAGTGAGTACGCAAAATACTCTTGAAATATAAATGATAGAGAAAAAGACCCCTCTTCGTCACATGGACTGTGACGGAGAAGGGTCTTTCGCTTTCTGTTACTTTTTCTCGTGGCTCTCCCAGCCGCTGGATTTGATGATGTCGCCGTCCGGAGTGCACCAGAGAGCTTCTACATCGTCCAGAGATTCCACAAGGGCCTGTCCCTCTTCCAGAGACATGCAGAACAGGCCGGTGGTCAGGCAGTCTGCCACGCCGGAATCGGGGGTCAGGACGCTCACGCTGTCAAAATAGCGGGCGGGCCAGAGGGTGTCCGGGTCGATGAGGTGATGATACCGCACCCCATCTACCACATAATAGCGCTGGTAGTTGCCGCTGGTGACAAGGGCCATATCGCTCATGTTGACGCCGGAAACGTAGGAAGAACTGGCCGTGTACACCTCAGAGGCATTCCACGGATTCTCCACGCCGCCCGACCACTGGGAGCCGTCGGGCTTTACGCCGATGGCCCGCAGATTACCGCCCACGCTGATGAGAGCGCTGGTCAGGCCCCGGGCCTCAGCGGCCTGCGCCACCATCTCTACGGCGTAGCCCTTGCCCACGCTGCCCACGTCGAGGGACATTTCCGGGTCAGAGAGGTAGACCGTCTTGGCGTCTTCGTCAATGATGAGGTTCGAGATGTCGCAGTGCTGTGCGGCGGCGTCCAGCTCCTCCTGCGAGGGGAGCTTGTTGTCAGCCTCGCTCTCGGTGGCCCCGGCGGCTTCCCGGTAGTCGTGCCAGATGCGGAGCACGCTGCCCATGGCAATGTTCAGCTTGCCGCCGGTGGTGTCGTACATCTTCCGGGCCAGTTCCAGCATCCCGAGGATCTTATCATCCACCTGCACGGGGGCGATGCCTGCGTTGTCGTTGATGGTCTTGACGTTCACCACGCCGTCGTAGTCGTCGTAGATGTCGTAGAGCTGGTGATATTCCAGCAGGTCGGCATGGAGGGCATCCATCTGCCGGTCAAACTCTTCCTCGCTGTCGCAGTAGGCGATGACCTGGGTCACGGTGTCGAAGGCATCGTAGAAGATGGTGCTGAACCGCTGAGCCCCGGCGCTGGTTCCGGTGGAGCTGGTTTTCCCGGACCCTCCGCAGCCGGTGAGGAGGCTCAGGCAAAGCGCCCCGGCCAGCAGGGCGGAAACAAAACGCTTGATGCTCATGCCTTCTCCTTGCTTGCGCCGGTGAAGGCGGCGTGCTCCTCAGCCAGATGGGCCAGCAGGTCGCCGAACACCCAGTTCTTGTTGGAAGAAGTGACCACGGCCTTGAAGGGAATGTTCACCTTGGCCTGCTTCATCAGGTCCAGCAGGGTGTCGAGGTCTTTTTCCTTGAAGTTTGCCAGTACCAGCGCAGGGGGATAAGTGCCCGGTTCCAGCACCAGCGTGCGGGGGGCTTTCGTCTCTACCTCGCCAAGCAGCTGAGCGACGGTCTTGCCGGCATCGGCAGGGGAGACGGGCAGCAGCTTCATCCCGAAGGCGGGGGCCATTCCTTCCAGAATGCCCCGGTCGGCAGCGGACAGGTTCCAGCCCAGTGCCAGCGGGATACCGGCGTTCTGGTTGCGTGCAATGTGTGCTTTCATTGTGAGAACTCCTTTCAGAGTGATTTTACGAAATACACTATAGTATACCATAAAGAATGAAAAAAGAAAATGACTGCGCACCGTTTTGGAGCGCAATCATAAAACGAAAACCTGTTTTGTACCGTCAGTTCATCTTCTTGCCGAAGAACTCCACTTCCTTGCTGATGAAGCCCATCAGCTCGTCAAACTGGTCAGGGGTCAGGCTCTGGGCACCGTCGCACTTGGCCTTGGCGGGGTCATTGTGCACCTCGATCATCAGGCCGTCGGCACCGGCAGCCACAGCGGCCTTTGCCAGCTGGGGCACCATCCATGCGTGGCCGCAGGCGTGGCTGGGGTCCACCACTACGGGCAGATGGGTCATTTTGTGAAGCATCACCACACCGGCAAGGTCGAGGGTGTTGCGCAT
>DCCL01000257.1:1342-4806 GCA_002313795.1 Faecalibacterium prausnitzii | reverse complement strand
CAGAGGATGACGTTCTCGTTGCCCTCGGCCATGATGTACTCGGCGCTCATGACGAACTCCTCCAGTGTGTTGGCAAGGCCCCGCTTGAGCAGGACGGGCTTTTTCTGACGGCCTACGGCTTTGAGCAGTTCAAAGTTCTGCATATTGCGGGCACCCACCTGAATGAGGTCTACGTTCTCGAAGAGAGGCAGATGCTCGGTGTTCATGATCTCGGTGACGATGGGGGAACCGGTCGCCCGGCGGGCCAGCTTGAGCAGGTCGAGACCCTCGCTCCGCATTCCCTGGAAGGAGTAGGGGGAGGTGCGGGGCTTGAATGCACCGCCCCGCAGCAGGGAAGCACCTGCAGCCTTGACCCGCTGTGCACAGTAGGTGATCTGCTCTTCGCTCTCGATGCTGCAGGGGCCTGCAATAACAGCAAAGTTGCCGCCGCCGATCTTCACGCCGCTCACATCGATAACGCTGTCGTCCGGGTGGAACTTACGGTTGGCCTTTTTGTAGGGCTCCGACACCCGGCGGCAGGTCTCTACCACGGGGTTTGCCAGCACCCAGCTCTCCGCAATGGCCTTGGTGTCGCCGATGAGGCCGAGAATGTGGGTATCGCTGCCTTTGGAGTCGTTGATCTGTAGGCCCATGCCTTCTAATTCACGGCAGAACTCATGGACTTTGGTCTCGGGGGCGTCCTGTTTCAGTACGATGATCATGGTGACAGTCTCCTTTGCTTTTTCAAAAACGGCAGAGGAGACCGGCTCCATTGCCGCGATTCAGTTCTATGAAGTTCAGTTTCCTGAAGCATGGGCATATCATAACACTTCATTTTCCTGAAGTCAAGAGGAAAATGGGAGATTTTTTGAATTTTTGCCGGAAAAGTGGTAGAATAGGGCCATCCTGATGATACAGAGGTTTTATATATGGGTAAAGAAGCAAAAACCAACGCCATGCGCATTCTGGAGCGGGCCAAGGTGGCCTACACCGCGCATGAATATGCCCACGAAGAGGGCGTGGCCGTGGACGGTGTGACCGTCGCTGCCAGCATGGGCGAAGACCCCGCCTGCGTGTACAAGACACTGGTGACCCAGGGGGCCAGCAGGAACTATTTCGTGTTCGTCATCCCGGTGGCCGCAGAGCTTGACCTGAAAGCCGCAGCCCGCAGCGTAGGGGAGAAGAGCGTTGCCATGATCCATGTGGCCGATATCAACAAAGTTACCGGCTATGTCCGGGGCGGCTGCAGCCCGGTGGGTATGAAGAAGCAGTATACCACGGTCTTTGATGAGAGCGTTCTCAGCCAGCCGAAGGTCTATGTCTCGGGCGGCCGCATCGGCACGCAGGTCTGCTGCGCCCCGGCTGACCTTATCAAAGCGGCAAGGGCCACGACGGCACATATTATTTTCTGAGATATCGGGGCTCGGGCTGATTGATTTGCAGGTTATCTGTAATCAGCGCAGGGGGTACATGCTGTATCTTATCGGCTGGGGCAGTCCGGCAGTTTCCTGCCAGCTATCGCAAAACAAGTTTGCGATTGAGCCGCCTGGCAGGAAACCACCCTCCGCCCCGCCTCCGATGGTGAGTGCTGAATGAGCTGCCTCTTTCCGGAGCGCAGCGAATGCCGGGAACTTCAATTTTCCATAAAATTTTCGGCAAAGCCGTAAACTGTAGAAATCGAAAAAGCGTGAAAGCGCCAGCGCTGAACGGCGCAGCGCTAGNNGGCAGGAAACCACCCTCCGCCCTGCCTCCGGTGGTAGGAGCTGAATTTCAGAAAATTCGGAGAACTCAGGCACGCCGGTTGTTCCCTGAGCAAGTGTCCGCTGGGGTGGGATTCTGTTGCCGTCAGGCAATAGGGCGGGCGATGGAATGGCCTGCAACAGAGGCGGCCACCGCCTGCGGCGGAAACAGGGAGCCGATGCTTGGGCAGCGGCCAGCAAAGCTGCAACCGGGGTACAGCAGACGCTGGCAGAGACAACCTGTTTAAAGCTACCAACGACCCGGAGCCATCTCTCCCCGGGCAGGACGGCCAGATCTGTCGCAAGTCAAAAATCAGTACAGTATTGAAACAGCATATTTGCGATATGCGATCCAATGTTGCTGCTGCATCAAAAAGTTGAATGGCTATATTATAAAAAGTTTTCCCGATAAGTCGTACTTAAAAAGAAAAACGGTGTCGAAACTGCACAAAATTTTCGAAAGTTTTTTGACAGCAGAGAACACAAGGGAAAATTTGCCCGGGCACTCTTTCCAAAGGCGTTTTTTTGCCGTATACTGTATGTAGCCCACGGACGAAAGGGTGTGTGAACTCTTTCACCGGAGGGCGGGAACAACGTGGACAACGAGGTTTGCGGAGGATGAGCAGAATGCGAAATGAGCTGCTGATTACCATGTGCCGTCCCGGTCTGGGTGCGCATCAGGGCCGCCGTGTAACCTGCTGGCAGTCCGCTTTGTCCGCAGAACAGAAATAAAAGGCCGTGGTGTAGCTGCACCACAGCCTTTTTTGTTTTTTATGTGGAAGAGAGGTTGGATTCAGATGATTCGTAAAGTGGCTGTTATCATGGGTTCCGATAGTGATTGGCCGGTGGTCAAGGGGGCAGTTGCCCAGCTCAAGGCGCTGGATATCCCCTTTGAGGCACATATCCTGTCGGCTCACCGCACCCCCGCCGAGGCGACTGAGTTCGCCAAGAATGCCAAGGCCAATGGCTTCGGCGTCATCCTCTGCGCAGCAGGCATGGCTGCGCATCTGGCCGGTGCCTTTGCCGCTAACACCATCCTGCCCGTCATCGGCATCCCCATGAAGGGCGGCGCCATGGATGGTCTGGATGCTCTGCTGGCTACTGTCCAGATGCCCAGCGGCATCCCGGTGGCTACCGTGGCCCTGAATGGTGTGAAGAACGCCGTCTGGCTGGCCGCAGAGATTTTAGCCCTCAGTGATGAGAGGCTGGCGGAGCGTCTGACTGAGGAGCGCCGCCTGATGGACCAGCAGATCGCCGCCAAGGAACAAAAACTGCAGAAAGAGATCGAGGAACTGTAATGTCTGATTTTGCATACCCGCTTCACGAAGAGTGCGGCGTTTTCGGCATCTATGACCGCGCCGGGACCGAGGATGTGGCCGCAGCGGCCTACTCAGCCCTCTACGCTTTGCAGCACCGCGGGCAGGAGAGCTGCGGCATCGCTGTGAATGACGACGGCGTCATCACCGGCCACCGCGATCTGGGTCTTGTCAATGAGGTGTTCACCCCGGCGGTGCTGGCCTCTCTGGCAAAGCCCACGGCCCATATGGCTACCGGACATGTCCGCTATGCCACCTCCGGCAGCCGCGTCCGGGCCAATGCCCAGCCTATGATCGTCCGGCATGGCCGGGGCACCATGGCCCTCTGCCATAACGGCAACCTGACCAATGCGCTGGAGCTTCGCCGCCAGCTGGAAAACGAAGGAGCCATCTTCCACGGCTCCTCCGATACCGAGGTCATCTGCTACCT
>DCCL01000257.1:0-1243 GCA_002313795.1 Faecalibacterium prausnitzii | reverse complement strand
GCGTACAGTCTGGTGGTCATGTCGGCCACCAAGCTCATCGCCGTCCGTGACCCCCGGGGCTATCGTCCCCTCTGCATCGGCACTCTGCCGGGCGGCGGCTACGTCTTCGCCAGTGAGAGCTGCGCGCTGGATGCGGTCGGTGCCACCCTGCTGCGGGATGTGGAGCCCGGCGAGATCGTCATTGCCGACACCAAGACCGGTGAGCTCCGCTCCATCAAAGACCACTGCGGCCGTCCCGATACCCAGATGTGCGTCTTTGAGTTCATCTACTTTGCCCGCCCGGACAGCATCATCGAGGGCAGCTCGGTGCATGAGGCCCGCAAGCAGGCAGGCCGCTTCCTGGCGCAGGAACACCCCGTAGAGGCTGATGTGGTCATCGGCGTGCCGGATTCCGGTCTGGATGCTGCCCTCGGCTACTCGCAGGAGAGCGGCATCCCCTACGGCATCGGGTTCATCAAGAACAAATACATTGGCCGCACCTTCATTCAGGGCAGCCAGAAGCAGCGCGAGAACAGCGTGCGCATCAAGCTGAATGTGGTGTCCAGTACCGTCAAGGACAAGCGTGTGGTGCTGGTGGATGACTCCATCGTGCGCGGCACCACCTCCGCCCGCATCATCAAGCTGCTGCGGGACGCAGGCGCGAAGGAAGTCCATTTCCGCGTCTCAGCCCCGCCGTTCAAATATCCCTGCTACTTCGGCACCGATATCCCCGACCAGAAGCTTCTGGTGGCCACCGGCCGTGATGTGGAGCAGATCAATGAGATCATTGGCGCAGATACGCTGGGCTACCTCTCCACCGAACACGTGGTCAAACTGGCCAGGAACGCAAAGTGCGGCTTCTGCACCGCCTGCTTCACCGGCGAATATGCCGTGAAGCCGGTAGAGGTGCTTTCCACCGATATTCATGAACGTCACCTGAACGACCGTCCCAAGAACGAGAAAAAGTTAGGAGAGTAACAATGGAAAAGAGCTATTCGGAAAGCTATGCAGCCGCTGGTGTGGATATCACCGCAGGATACCGCTCGGTGGAGCTGATGAAGCAGTATGTGGCCCGTACCATGAATGAGCACTGCATCGGTGGTCTGGGCGGCTTTGGCGGCCTGTTTGAGCTGGATTGCACTGGCTGCAAGCACCCCGTCCTCATCTCCGGCACCGACGGTGTGGGCACCAAGCTGAAAATTGCCATGATCATGGATAAGCACGATACCATCGGCATCGACTGCGTGGCCATGTGCGTCAACGA
>DCCL01000180.1:6007-6735 GCA_002313795.1 Faecalibacterium prausnitzii | reverse complement strand
GCCATCGTGCCGGGCAGCACGATCTCGCTCTATATGGGCGTCAACGCTCAGGATAATTACCTCTTCTACGACCTCTGGGACAAGGCCCTTACCGAAGTATCCGCCCAGTATGTGGACGAGACTGTTCAGCAAAACCTCGACACCACCAACGACGTCTCGCTGGTGCGGTACCTTTACACCAACCCCGAGATTTTCAGCGTCGTCCTCATCGTCGGCGTTCTGGCTCTGCTCTTCTTTGCTCTCTATCTGCAGTCGGTGCACAACAACCGGAAGCAGAAAAAAATCGCCGCTGAGCTGGAAAAGGCGCTGGCAGAAGCCAAGCAGGCCAACGACGCCAAGCTGAACTTCTTCTCCAAAATGAGCCACGACATCCGCACTCCCCTCAACGTGGTGCTGGGCATGACGCAGGTGGCCCAGAAATACAAGAACGACACGCCCCGGCTGGAAAACGCACTGGAGAATATCTCCACGGAGGGCCGGTATCTGCTGGTGCTCATCAACTCCATTCTGGACGTGAACCAGCTGGAGCATGGCCGCATCGAGCTGGCACAGGAGCCCTTCAGCCCCGCCGCCTGCCTGCGGGAGAGTGCTGACTCTCTCCGGCTGCTGGCCGAGAAAAAAGACCAGACTCTCACCGTGGAGTGCGACCAGGAGGACCGTGTGGTTCTGGGCGACACCAGCCGGGTGAGCCAGATCATCATCAACATCGTCTCCAACGCCATCAAGTA
>DCCL01000180.1:0-5887 GCA_002313795.1 Faecalibacterium prausnitzii | reverse complement strand
GCATCGGCATGAGCGAAGAGTTCATCCGGCACATCGGCGAGGAATACACCCGTGCCGAGGACAGCCGCATCTCCAAGACTGAGGGCACGGGTCTGGGCATGGCGGTGGTCAAAGGCTTTGTCAAGCGGATGGGCGGCACCTTGAATGTCCAGAGCAAGCTGGGCGAAGGCTCTACCTTCACCATCGAGCTTCCGCTGCCCCCGGCCTCGGAGGCTCAGCGGAAAGCTGTGCTCTCCCCTGCCCCCGAAGAGATGGACAACACCCGCTATCAGGGCCGGCACGTCCTGCTGGTGGAGGACAACGCTCTCAACGCCGAGATCGCTACGGAGCTGCTCAAGACCATCGGATTCGAGGTGGACTGGGCCGCAGACGGCAAGGCCGGTGTGGAAAAGTTCGAGCAGTCGGCCCCGGGCCGGTATTTCGCCATCTTCATGGATATGCAGATGCCCGTGATGGACGGCACCGAGGCAGCACGGTGTATCCGCGCCAGCAGCCGTCCCGACCATACCGTACCCATCTTTGCCATGACGGCAAATACATTCTCCTCCGACCGTGAGCTCTGCCGCAAGGCCGGTATGGACGGTTATATCTCCAAACCGGTGTCCCTGCAGGATATTGAGACAGCAATACGGGATATCAAATAAAAAGAGAACCTCTTGTTCGGTAACTGCGTTTTCGTTCTGCACCTCCCACCGGAGGCGGGGCGGAGGGCGGTTTCCTGCCGAGCGGCTCAATCGCAAACTTGCTTTGCGATAGCTGGCAGAAAACTGCCGGACTGCCCCAGCCGATAAGATGCAGCGAAGCATCAGCTGACCGACGGTAAAATTTTTGCAGCAGTCTTGACTTTTGGGGGCAGACGGCTATACTAAAGACAGCGAGATAATGTCATTACTTTCACCCCATGCGAAAGAAGAACCCCCTTCGGAGTTACCTCTCCAAAAGGGGGCTTCTTTTAGCTATGCTTACGGTTCTCTTCGTACCTGTCAAGTCACTTGCAGATGTAATGCGATATTACATCTCCTACGACAGATACCAACAGCGAGATAATTGGCGTCATTCTTCCACCCCCCTCTCCACTGGAGTAGCGGGTGTGAACCGCATTTCGACAAAATAGACCTCTGCAGACAATGGTATCTGCGGAGGTCTTGTTATTTTATGATGTCACATCGTACTTACCAGCCGATGTCCGCCGTTCTGGTCGGCGGCATAGCGGGTGCTACGGCTGACCTGATTATCCAGCGGCTGGCCTGCGGCGTAGCGCTTGAGGTTGTGGATGAAGATATCCACGATGTTGTCCAGCGTTTTGGGCAGACTGAACTTGCCGGAGTTGTGGGGCGTGATGATGGCTCCCGGCTCAGCCCAAAGCGGATGGTCGGCGGGCAGGGGCTCCGGGTCGGTGACATCCAGACCTGCGCCGAAGATCTTGCCGCTGCGCAGAGCGTCCACCAGAGCATCGCTGTCCACGGTGGTGCCCCGGCCCACGTTGATGAGGATGGCACCATCCTTGCACTTGGCGAACCGCTCCGCGTTGAACATATGGTAAGTCTCGTCGGTGCCGGGCAGGCTCAGGGCGATGAGGTCTGCTTTGGGCAGCTCCTCGTCCAGCTGACTCTGGGCGATCACCTTGGTGCAGTAGTCCGGGCAGGGGGTGTCCGGGTGGATAGTGCGGCGGACGCCCACTACCTCAGCACCCAGCAGATGGGCCCTGCGGGCGAAGTTGGAGCCAATATCGCCCATGCCCACACAGAGCACCCGGGAGCCGGTGATGCCCTTTACGGGGCGCTGGTCGATGGGCTTCCACTCGTGGCGGTTCTGGTTGTCCCGGTAGAGGAAAAGGTCTTTCTGGATGCCCAGCCAGAGGGCCAGCATCCACTCGCTGATGGCCAGACCGTAGGCACCGGTGGCGTTGGTCACAGTGCAGTTTTCGGGCAGGACGCCGGGCTTGAGGTAAGCATCCGGGCCTGCGGAGTTGGACTGGAACCACTCCACATGCTTGTTCTGGCTTATCATGCTCACGGGTACATTGCCCAGAATGAGGTCGGCCCAGAGCACATCTTCCAGCTTCGCGCCCTCAAGGGTGTTGAAATTGGTGATCTGGTCGAACCGGAACTCATACTCCGGCACGGCAGCGGCCAGCGCAGCCCGGTGCTCGTCCCGCAGGGGCAGGCTGACCAGAACTTTCTTCGGAGTCACATTCGACATGACAGGTTTCCTCCCGTTTTATATTTTATGGATAAGAAGCTGTTTTCGTAAGCAGAGTACGCCGGACGACGAGAATTTTTGCTTCCAGACAAGGCGATTTTCCACAGTGAGCCTGACGGATCATAAGAGAAATCAACGCCGGATGGGAGCAAAAAAGCCGTCCGGGCGGTGTGCAATATGAAAACGGCTTCTATCGCAATTTTCACAAATAACGCCTCACAAAACGGCCTATTTGCGATATGCAGTTTGCAGATGCTGTTTGTGCGTTAAAAACGCAAACTGCTATCAGGCTCTCGCTCATTTGATGAAGTGGTCGTCAACCCACCAGCCCGTTTTTACCGTGCCGTCAGCGCAGTAGAGCGTTCCATTTCCATGGCGCTTATCGCTCCTCCATCCACCAGTGTAATAGTCGCCGTTCTTGTAGTAATATTCACCCTGACCATTTCGGCAGCCTAAGCTGAAACCACCCGTATACTGTTCCCCATTGGCATACCACATCGTGCCCTGACCAGACCTCTTTTTATTCTGCCAGCCGCCAGTATAGACGTTGCCGTTGGCGTAGGTCATGGTGCCATTCACCCGTGCCCCATTAGACCAGCTGCCGGTATAGACATCGCCGTTGGTATAACTAAGCGTGCCCTGACCGTTGTATTTGTCATTGGTCCAGTTTCCGGTATAGACCTCTCCTGTGGCATAAACATAGGTGCCCTGACCGTTGCGGAGCGCCTGATGGTAACTGCCGGTATAGGTGTTACCGCTGGCATAGTTCATCGTGCCCTGACCTTCTTCCATGCCGTTGGCCCAGCTGCCCTCGTATACCGTGCCATTATCGTACACCAGCCGTCCCTGACCATGGGGCAGACCGTTGAGCACCTGACCGGTATAGAGCGCATGGAGATTCTCATTTTCGCCCGGCGCTGTCATCTCCATATTGGTCACAGTCTCAAGCTGCGCCGTGGCAGTGTCGTCGATGCTGCGGAACACTGCACGGCCGGATGTCACGGAAGGTCTGACCGTTCCTTTGCTTTCAGCAGGATGCTCCTGCACCTGTGCCGCCGGGGTCAGCGGTGACTGTATGCTTTTTGCCGGGAGAGTGACACCGGTAAAGGCTGCCGCTGCAAACACCACCGCAGCAGCTGCCGAGGACATCTTCTTTTTGTAGTCCATAGTTTTCTCCTTCCGTTCCGACACCTATTAAAGTGTTTCTTTGAAAATAGCACAAACAGCCCTGTTCCGTCAAGCCAAATCCGCAAAAAACGGAGACCTGATGGACTGCCGGAACAATATCTTAAGAAATCTTTCGAATTTTCTTTTCAAAATCCCAAGAAGTCTGTGGTATGCTGTGCCCAAAGCGGCAAAAATCTGCTATACTGAGACCAGAAACACGAAAGGCAGGAACGAATCATGCAGACCATTCTCATCGTAGAGGACGACCCCGATATCCGGGACGGCGTGCGTATCCTTCTCTCCGGGGAGGGATACTCCATTCTCGAAGCAGAAAACGGGCCCCGGGCCCTTCAGCTGCTCTCGCCGGAAGTAGACCTCGTTATCCTCGACATCATGATGCCCGGCATGAGCGGTCTGCGGGTGTGTGAAGAGATCCGCAAGACCAGCACAGTACCCATCCTCTTCCTCACCGCAAAATCTCAGGAGTCCGACAAGCTGCTTGGGCCTGACCGCAGGCGGCGACGACTATCTGGCCAAGCCCTTCTCCTTTGCAGAGCTCAGCGCCCGGGTCAAGGCACTGCTGCGCCGGTACTGCGTATATCAGGGCAAAGACCAGGCCGGGCCCGGAGCACATCAGCCCGATGACCAGATGCTGGAACTCCACGGGGTGCGGCTGGCACTGGACTGCAACCGGGTGTGGGTGGATGGCCGCGAAGCCGACCTCACCGAGACCGAGTACAAGATCCTCCGTCTGTTGATGCAGAGTCCCCAGCGCATCTTCCCGGTGCAGGTCATCTACGAGACGGTGTGGGGCGAGCCCTATTTCTATGTCTCCAACGGCACTGTCATGGTGCACATCCGCAACCTGCGGATGAAGGTGGAGCAGAACCCCCAGAACCCTACCCGCATCTGCACCGTCTGGGGCAAGGGCTACCGGTTCGCCCCGCAGGAGGAGAGCAATGGCAGCGTCTGAGAAGCACCACGGCCTTGCGGCCCAGTTCATCCAGCTCATTGCCCTGTCGGGGCTGGCCAGTTTTCTGCTGCTGATGGTCCTGCAGGCAGCTCTCAACAAGGGCCTGCGCTACTACTTCGACCAGCCCGAAGTGCAAGCCAGAGCCAGCCAGCGGCAGATCGACGAACTGCAATCCTACATCACAGAGAACGGTCTTGCCAGCACCGACATCAAAAAACTCACCAACTGGACCCGGGACCATCGCTACAATCTGTTGGAGCTCTATCGGGACCAGCGGCTCATCTACTCCTCCTACGCTCCCCGGCACTATTACAAAGATGACCCGGAAGACCCCCAGCTGACCGATGGCCAGCAGCACGGCCCCTTCTACGAGTGGGCACCGGTCTACACCCTTACCTTCTCGGATGGGGAGCTCACCGCTCTGCTCTACTACAACGGTCTGGATGCCTACTACGGCACCGGCTGTGATATCCTGCTCCTGCTCACCCTCGCGGCATTTCCCCTCTTCTTCCTCTGGGGGAGCCGGGGCATCGTCCAGTATATCGTTCGGCTCAGCGAAGAGATTCAGGCCATGGAGGGCGGCGACCTCGACCACCCCATTACCGTGCAGGGCAGCGACGAACTGACTACCCTGGCCTCCAGTCTCGATTCCATGCGGCTCACTCTCCGCCAGCAGCACGAGGACGAAGCTGCCGCCGCTGCCAAGGTGAAGAACCTCATCACCGAGATGAGCCATGACCTGCGCACCCCGCTGACCACCCTGCTGCTCTATACCGAGATCCTCCGCAGCCACCGGTATGAGACCATGGCTCAGGCGGAAGACTACCTCGCCAAAATCGACACCAAAGCCCGGCAGCTCAAGCAGCTGTCGGACAACCTCTTTGAATATGCCCTCGTCACCCGGGACACGGTAGCCGTCCTCGACCCGCCTGCCCGGTTCTCCCAGATCTTCGAAGAGCCTCTCACCGAGATGGTGGGCGAATTACAGGAGCGGGGCTTTGCCTGTGCGCTGGAACTGGGCAGTGAGGACGACACCCTCACTGTAAAAGAGCAGTACGTCCACCGCATCCTCGACAACATCACCTCCAATCTTCTCAAGTACGCCGACCCGGCACAGGACGTCTCCATCCGATTCGTCAAGGAAGAAGGCCGGGTGGGCCTCGCCTTTGCCAACGGCATCCTTCCCGGCCAGCACCGCGCCGACAGCACGAAAGTGGGTCTTGGCAGCATCGAGACCATGATGAAGAAGATGCAGGCGGAATGCCGCGTCGAGCAGAATGAAAAGCAGTTCTGCATCACGTTGTTATTTCCCATATTCCTCTCAGGCAAAGCCTGATGACTTTGACTGTTTTCCCCGAAGAGGGAAATTACTGACGTGTCCGGAAAGCTTTTGCGAAACGGATGTTGGCAGCAGAAGATATATCCCTTTATAATGAATATTAGATAATCCACCATTCAAATGGTTTCGCAATGAATCTGTTACAGTAAAGCGAAAAGCACCCGGAAACTTACGTTTCCAGGTGCTTTCTTTTTACCTATGATTCA
>DCCL01000101.1:7004-8742 GCA_002313795.1 Faecalibacterium prausnitzii | reverse complement strand
GAGATGATCTGCAGCTGTGAGGAAGTGACCAAGGCGGAGATCCTGCAGGCCATCCACAACCCGCTGGGCGTCTCTACCATGACCAGCATCAAGTACCGCACCCGCGCCATGATGGGCGGCTGTCAGGGCGGTTTCTGCCAGATGAAGATCGAGAACTTCATTGAGCAGGAGCTGGGCACCGAGCCGGAGGATGTTCGTTACAGCCGTCAGGGCTCCTGGGTCCTGACCGGAACCATGCGGAAGGAGGAGAACTGAGCGATGGAACAGAAGGACGTTGTGATTATTGGCGGCGGTCCCGCAGGTCTTGCCGCAGCGGTGGAGCTGCACAAGCAGGGCATCCGCAACATGATCATTCTGGAGCGCGAGGCGATGCTGGGCGGCATCCTGCGCCAGTGCATCCATGATGGCTTTGGTCTGGGCCGCTTCGGCGAGAGCCTGTCCGGCCCGGAATACGCACAGGCGTTCATCGATGAGGTAAACAAGCGCGAGATCCCCTATGAGACCAGCGCTACGGTGCTGAGCCTGACGGCGGATCGCGTCGTCACCGCCTCCACCCGCAGCGGCCTGCGCCAGTATCAGGCAAAGGCTGTGGTGCTTGCCATGGGCTGCAAGGAGCGCAGCCGCGGCGCACTGGGCATCCCCGGCGAGCGTCCGGCGGGCGTGTTCACCGCAGGCACCGCACAGGCTTACATGAACCTTTATAACCGGATGCCCGGCAAGGAGGTCATCATCCTCGGTTCCGGCGATATCGGCATGATCATGGCCCGCCGCATGACGCTGGAAGGTGCTCATGTGCAGGCAGTGTTCGAGCTGATGCCTTACCCCTCCGGCCTGCCGCGCAACATCGTGCAGTGTCTGGACGACTACAATATCCCGCTCTATCTGAGCCACACCGTCACCGAGATCCATGGCCGCAACCGTCTGACCGGCGTGACCATCTCTGAGGTGGACGCGAACCGCCGGCCCATCCCCGGTACCGAGAAAGAGTACAAGTGCGATACCCTGATCCTCTCCGTCGGCCTGATTCCGGAGAACAAGCTGCTGGAAGACGCCGGCATCGCCATTGACCCGCACACCAACGGTGCTTTTGTGGACGAGAACCTGCAGACCAATGTGCCCGGTGTGTTCTCTGCGGGCAATGTGCTGCATGTGCACGATCTGGTGGACTTCGTGTCCATGGAGTCCGAAGCGCTGGCACGCCATGCTGCCGCTTATGTTGAGGGCAAGGGCATTGACCCCTGCACCCTGGACGTGAAGTGCGGTGAGGGCGTGGGCCACACCATTCCGCAGAAGGTCAGCGGCAAGAACGATTTCAACCTGTCGCTGCGTGTGCGGAATCACTACCGTGACTGCCGCATCGTGGTGCGTCAGAACGGCGTGGAAGTTGCTGCCAAGAAGATGAAGAAGGCCATTCCTGCAGAGATGATCCAGTTCAAGGTCTCGGGTGCCAAGCTGCAGGAGGAAGGCGCACTGGAGGTGTCGGTCGAATGAAAAAGCAATTTACCTGTATCGTCTGCCCCAACGGCTGCGAGATCGAAGCTGAAGTTGAAAATGGTCAGGTGATCTCGGTCACCGGCCAGACCTGCCCCCGCGGTGAGAAGTACGTCCGTCAGGAGCTGACCGCGCCCCGCCGCACCATCGCCAGCTCGGTACTAGTCAAGGACGGCGAGCTTCCCGTCACCAGTGTCCGCCTGACCAAGGCCATCCCCAAGGATATGATCTTCCCGGTGATGGACGA
>DCCL01000101.1:0-6962 GCA_002313795.1 Faecalibacterium prausnitzii | reverse complement strand
ATCCGCAAGGTGGTGCTGACGGCTCCCGTCAAGGCGGGCACCATCGTTCTGCACAATGTCTGTGGACTGGAAAGTGACGTCATGGTCACCAAAAACGTGGCAGCACGCTGAACCATTACCATGCCATAAGGCTGCCTGCTGCAACCTGTATGGTCTGTGGATGACCAGACTCTGCGAAGATATAACAAGCCGGACGGTGATTCATTTCACCGCCCGGCTTGTTCGTTGTCGGGAAGGGAGCAGTCCTTACCATCTCCAAGGCTCACTGCCTTCATTGCAGATATCAATCTGACACAGCTTCATGGCAGAAAGTGTAGTATCGTGGGATTGGGGCGTCACGCAGGCGCAGCAGGCGGCGTCCACGGAAACATCGCTTTCCGGGAAGGCTGCTTTGCACAGGATGGCATTGAACAGCATGCAGATGCCGGTACATAAGCCTACCAGCTCAATTTCCGGGGCATCGGTTCTGGCGGCGGTCTTGAGCTTTTCCATCAGCAGGGTGGAGCCAAAGGTGGGCTTGCAGATAAAGTGGTCTGCAGGCACGTCCTTTAATGCCTCTGCCACCAGCGGATTCAGAACGTGGCCCTCGCTGCCGGCGATGCAGTGGGCTACCGGGAGATGACGGCCCTCGTTGGTCTCCAGATAGTTGTCTGGATGGGTATCCTGGGTGACAAAGATCTGTTCCGGGCGGTAGGTGCGGATCTTTTCCAACACCTTTGGCAGGATGGCTTCGGCCTCCTTCGTGCCAAGAGAGCCGGTGATAAGGTCGTTCTGCATATCCACAACGATCAGAAATTTCATACGGTAACCTCCCAGGCTGATATGTCAAGACACCTTTTTCTTTCAGTATAACGGCTGGAGCAAAAAAAGTAAGGGCCTTTTTGCGTATCGGGAATAGAAGGTACTTTCGGAAAATCAAGCGTCTTGATTTTCTTTTGTAGGTTTGTCAATGATGTGTTACACAGCGGAAGCAGAAGGTTGATTCTTGTATTTAGCAAGAAAAGCTAAAGGATCGAGCCACCCCAGAAGAAAATTGGCATTGTTCCCTGCGGCGGCGAGATTTTCCAGCGGCTGGTGCCGATGCCGGGCCGCACTAGATGCTTTATCCTGTGGTTTTATCTGCTCGGCTTTCTGCCAGTTCTAGCTGCGGTTCTGGTGTTTCTTTATGAGGCTGTTGCAAAATACAGTTTCCTATTTTCAAACGGTTCAACGTATAATTTCGACTACATTTTTCTAAAATCAAAGCAAGTGCAACACTTTTTCTCAAAAATCAAAAATTTTTGATGGAGATGTAATGCACTTGCTTTTTGTGTTGCTCGATTTAACGATTGTTTTTGAACGCTACTAAAGGTGTCTATGTTGCGCCATTTTGCAACAGCCCCAGCAACATCAACGTACAACTTGTGTAAGGAATCAAAATGTAGTTTGATGTCCCTGTGCATAAATGCCGATCCTTCTTTTCTCCTTCCGCCCCGTCAAAGTCTGCTGCTTTGGCAGGGATTTTTTGATGCCAAACTTTTACATAAGATTTACTCCATCAGGATAGTTTGCACAAATTCTTCGTGATACCATAAAGCAGGTATCACAAATGGGAGTGTAAAACATGGAAATCAAGCTCATCAATCTTACAAAATCCTTTGGTGCGAAGCAGGTGATCCAGCCCACCAGCCTTACCATCCGAAGCGGCAGCCTGACAACCTTGCTGGGGCCTTCCGGCTGCGGCAAGACCACGCTGCTGCGAATGATCGCCGGATTGGAAACACCGGACAGCGGTGAGATCTGGTTCGCCGACCGCTGCGTATTTTCTTCGGAAAAGAAGATCAACATTCCGCCGGAAAAGCGCGGCCTCGGCTTTGTCTTTCAGGATTTTGCCCTCTGGCCGCATATGACCGTGTTTGAAAACGTGGCGTTTGGGCTGCGTGCTGCAGGCAAAACCGGCAAGCTGGAGGACAAAGTGAAGAACGCGCTTCACGCCGTGCAGCTGGACGATTTTGCCCAGCGGTATCCGCACCAGCTTTCCGGCGGTCAGCAGCAGCGCGTGGCGTTTGCCCGTGCCATTGTCATTGAACCGGCCTGCATCCTGTTCGATGAGCCGCTTTCCGCACTGGATGCCCTGCTGCGGGAGGAAATGCGCTCGGAGTTGCGGGCACTCATTACCCGGCTTGGCATCACCGGCGTGTTCGTGACACACGACCAGATCGAGGCCATGAGCATGAGCGATGCCATTGCGGTCTGCCACGCCGGAAAAATCGAGCAGTACGACACCCCGGAGAACATCTACTCCCACCCGGCCACTGAATTTGTGGCACGGTTTGTTGGCTCCTCCAACTGGATCGATGCAAACCATCTGTTCCGCCCGGAACAGGCACAGACCGTTCCCACCGAACAGGCCGAAAAATACGATGCCGATGTCACTGCCGTGCAGTTTTTGGGCAGCAGCTATCAGCTGCAGTTGAACCACAATGGACAGGACTGGACTTATATCAGCCCCCGGCGGGTTTCGGTGGGCGAAAAGCTCTCGCTCTACCTGCCCCGCAAGGCCATAGTGGCCGTTTGAATCCTGCTTCCTGCCGCAAACGTGCGGCTTGATCATATATCATTGGAACTGAAAAGGAGAATCCTTATGCGTAACCATAAAATCAGTCGTCGTAATTTTCTGGCCGTGGCCGGTGCACTGACCGCTGCCGCCGCTCTGACCGCCTGCGGCGGTTCCGCCAGCAGCACGGCCGCTTCCGGCACCGCTTCTTCCGGCGCGGCAAGCGAGAGTGTATCTTCTGCCGCAGCAGCCGGTACCGGCAAGGTAACCGTTTATATGCCTTCTCCTTCCGGCTTGGCAGATAAGCTGGCTGAGGGCTTTACCGCCAAGACTGGCATTGATGTGGAGCAGTTTCAGGGTACTACCGGCGAGATCCTGGCTCGTCTGGAAGCTGAAGCAGCCAACCCGGTGGCCGATGTGGTCATTCTGGCTTCCTGGTCCGATGGCCTGTCCATGAAATCAGAGGACAAGCTGGAAAGCTACACCCCGGAAAACGCCGACCTCATTGTGGACGGCTGGCTGGACGATGACAGCGTGCTGTTCGGCTACAGTGCATCCGCTGTGGGCGTCATCTACAATACCACTGTGTTCTCCACCCTTGATGCCGACTGGAAAGACCTTGGCAATGCGGAGTACAAAGACCAGCTGGCCATTCCCGACCCGGAAAAATCCGGCGCCTGCAAGGATTTCGTGGCCGGTTATGTGGTGCAGAACGGCTGGGATGATTTTCAGGCTATGGCGGACAACGGCATGACCGTGCCCGGTGCCAACAAGGCTGCGCTGGAAGCTGTCACCACCGGTGAGGTGGGGATTCTGGTGGCCGGTGTGGACTACAACGCCTATTCTTCCAAGAACAAGGGAGAACCGCTGGACATCTACTATCCTGCGGGCGGCACCATCGTCAACCCTCGCCCGGCGATGATCCTGAAAACCGCACCCAACATGAATAACGCCAAGGCGTTCGTGGACTACCTGTTCAGCGATGAAGCACAGCAGCTGGTGGCCAACGCTTATCTGCTGCCCGGCCGCACCGACATCAAGTGCGATAAGCGCAGCAATCTGGAGGACATCCCCCAGATCACCCCGGACTGGGATAAAATGATGGCAGAGGCCAGCGACGATGCCGCCAAGATCAACCAGATCTGCGGCGCAAGCAACGGGTAACAGCCCATGAAACAGACGAACCGCAAGGCTGAGCTGCCGCTTGCATTGCTGGCGGTGCTGCTGGTCTTTCTGATCGTCTGCCCTGTGGGAATGATCTTTGCCAAGGCGGTCATGCAGAATGGCCGCCTTGACTTTTCTCCTGCCGTGCAGACGCTGCTGAACCCGGAAAATGCCCGTATGATCGGCAATTCGCTGCTGCTGGGTGTACTGGTGGTGCTGCTGTCCACGCTGATCGCCGCACCGCTGGCCTACCTTTTTTCCCGCACAAAGTTTGCCCGCTATCGTGCCTTTGATATTATCTTTATGATCCCGTTCATGACGCCGCCCTATATTGCGTCCATGGGCTGGATCCTGTTCATGCAGAAAAAGGGTCTTTTGCAGCAGCTGGTTCCCGCAGCCGCCGGATGCGAAAAACTCTTTTTCACGTTGGGCGGGCTGGTATTGGTGATGAGCCTGCACGTTTTTCCCTTCATGCTCACCATACTGAAAAATGCCATGCTGAACATTCCCTCCAGTCTGGAAGAAGCGGGAGCCGTGTTCGGGGCCGGATTCGGTGCCCGGATGCGCAAAATTTTTCTGCCGCTGCTCTCCGGCAACTATGCCATCGGTGCGCTGCTGGTATTCGTGAAAACATTGTCTGAATACGGCACCCCTTCCACGCTGGGCAAGCGCATCGGCTTTGAAGTGTTTACCACGGAAATTCATCGCCATGCCACCGTGGCTCCCATCGACTTCGGCAGTTCGGCTACCCTTTCCTCGGTGTTGGTGGGCATCTGCCTGTGCATGTGGATGCTGCAGAACTACATCACGACCCGCAAGAGCTACAACCTTGTCAGCGGTAAGGGCAGCCGCAGGGTGGAACAGACCCTGAGCAAAGGGGCGACCATTGGTGCATGGGTGTATATTATTGTGGTGCTGGTCATTGCCATCGGCGTGCCGTATTTCTCGGTCATTTCCACATCCCTCATCAATCTGCGGGGCTACGGTCTGGCACCGGGCAATTTTACCTTTGCACACTATGCAGAGCTGTTCACCGAAAATGATAAGGGTTTGAGTGCGCTGAAGAACAGTGTCTTTCTGGCGGTGACATCGGCGACCCTCTGTGCGGTTCTGGGCACCCTGCTGGTGCTGGCGGTGCGTGATTCCCACTCAAAGCTGCGCAAAGTGGTGGAGGCCATCGGTCTGCTGCCGGAAATGCTGCCGGGTATTGTGCTGGTGATCGGGATTATGTTATTCTGGAACCAGATCTACAACATTCTGCCCCTGTACAACACCATGGGCATCATGGTGCTGGCCTATGTGGTGCTGTTCCTGCCGTATACGGTACAGTACGTTACTTCGTCCTTTACCCAGATCAGCGACAGCCTGATAGCGGCAGGGCAGGTGTTTGGCGGCAGCCCCGCCTACATTCTGCGGCGGATCACCCTGCCACTGATCCGGCAGGGCATCGCCACCGGCTGGATGATGACATTTATCATCGCATTCCGGGAGCTGGTGACCGCCAGCCTGATCGCTCCGCCCAACACACTGGTGGTCTCCACCTTCATCGTGCGGGAATTTGAGCAGGGGAGTGTTTCCATTGGTATGGCCATGGCGGTGCTGTGTGTGCTGTTTTCCACCACGGCACTGCTGATCCTGAATACTGTCATTGATCGTCGGAAGGAACATTGAAATGAAGCTTTTCGTTGCAGGAGGCTGCGGCGAGCACGGCCGCAACTGCTTTTATGTGGAACAGAATGGCGCAGCCTTTCTGGTGGACTGTGGACTGCTGGCGGGTGCAGAGGACAATCTGCCCCGGCTGAGCACAGAGCAGATCGGAACGCTGCGGGCCGTTTTTCTCACCCACAGCCACGCAGACCACACCGGAGCCCTGCCATGGCTGGCACAGCAAGGGTATCAGGGGTCGGTGTATGCCACTCTGCCGACGCTGACACAGCTGCCCTTCTCTCTGGAACACATTCAGACGTTGGAAGGCCTCTGCCCCTGCAAAGTGTCTGGCACTGTGCCGGAACTGCCCGGCCTGCGGGTCATGTGGGGGCGCTCCGGCCACTGTGCCGGCAGCGTCTGGCTGCGGTTCGACTGGAATGGAAAGAGCATCCTCTTTTCCGGCGACTATGCCGAACACAGCCCGCTCTACCCCTGCGATCTGCTGCGCGGCCAGAAAGCAGATCTTGCAGTGTTGGACAGTGCTTATGGAAATGCTTCTGCGGACTGGAATCAGTGCGTGAAAAAGCTCTGTGTGGAAACGGTGCAGCGCCTGAAGCGGACACCCTTGCTGTTTTTCCCAGTGCCAAAGTATGGCCGCGGACCGGAGATCCTTTTGCTGCTCAAGCAGTTTGCGCCAAACCTGAAATTTTACGGCGACGCTCATTTTCTTCGTCAATTGAAAGAAATTCAACTGGGCGGGCCGTGGCTGCTGCCGGTGCCGCCGCATTTTGCCGACTGGGTACAGCCGGATGTTTCTCTCAGCAGGGAAAAAGGCATTGTCTTTCTCAGCGGCCCGCAGTTGACCGGAAAAGCAGGACTGCGCGCCCGGGAGATGGCAGCACATGGGGCGCTTGGCGTCATGACCGGAACCCCGGATGCAGGCAGTCTGAGTGCAGAAATGCTGGCAAATGGGCAGATGATATTCCTGCGGTACCCGGTGCACCTGAATCTGACGCAGTGCCACAAACTGGCCACGCAAAATCAGTTTGAGCGGGTAGTGCCGTATCATAGCCCAGAAATTCGCTGCCATCAATCTTTTGAACTATAGGCTAAAAATATGAGGATCAAAGTGGTTTTGCCAGACCCAAGATACCCTGTGACCAGCACCACCGGAACTTCGCTCAACGACATAAAACAATCCTTTCTTTGCTGTGGGAAAATGAAAACATCGCTACCATAATGCAACATTATAGCGGTTACTTGCTAAGCAGCCGTTTTCCTGCAATCGAAATGCCCGCCAGCATCTCTGCTACGGACAATCCCATTAGAAGTCCGGATGCGAAGTCCTGTACATCCGTTCCGCCGGTGGTTTTGGACAGGGCACTGCTGGCGATGCCGAGGACGATGAGAATGACACCGTAGAGAATCCCTTTCTGCCGTTCCAGCTCCTGTGTGCGGCGAAGAAGATCAAGGATCTGCTCATCGTCGTAGACGCGCACACTGTCCTCCGCTGCATCCTCGCCGTCCATCAGTTCGGAAAGCGTAACGGAAAGCTCTTTGCAGAGCTGTTCAATGATACTATAATCCGGCACACACTTGCCGTTTTCCCATTTTG
>DCCL01000012.1:22703-23212 GCA_002313795.1 Faecalibacterium prausnitzii | reverse complement strand
GCAGCCATCTTGTCCTTGCGCAGGTCGATGCCGTTCTCAGACTGGAAGGCGTCTGCCATCCAGTCGATGATACGCTGGTCGAAGTCATCACCGCCCAGATGGGTATCACCATTGGTGGCCAGAACCTCGGTAACACCGTCGCCCATCTCAATGATGGAGACATCGAAGGTGCCGCCGCCCAGGTCGTAGACCATGATCTTCTGGTCGTCTTCCTTATCGATGCCGTATGCCAGAGAAGCGGCAGTAGGCTCGTTGATGATACGCTTGACGTTCAGGCCTGCGATGGTGCCTGCATCCTTGGTTGCCTGACGCTGGCTGTCATTGAAGTAGGCAGGAACGGTGATGACAGCCTCAGTGACAGGCTCGCCCAGATAAGCCTCGGCATCTGCCTTCAGCTTCTGCAGGATCATAGCGCTGATCTGCTGAGGAGTGTACTCCTTGCCGTTCAGGGTGACTTTCTTATCGGTGCCCATCAGACGCTTGATGGAAGAAACCGTGTTCTCGGGGTT
>DCCL01000012.1:762-22555 GCA_002313795.1 Faecalibacterium prausnitzii | reverse complement strand
TCCATGACAGCCACGCAGCTGTTCGTAGTACCAAGGTCGATACCAATAATCTTACTCATAAATGAAGTCTCCTCTCAAAAGAACTTGTCTTGTTTATCTCATGCTCAATGTGTGAAGCGGATGTCAATTTTTGAAAACCCCTGCGGGGCTTTGCGGTGTTATTCTGCCACCACGACGGTAGCGTGGCGGACAATCTTGTCGCCCAGCTTGTAGCCCTTCTGGTACACGGTGACGACCGTGCCGCTCTCCTGCCCATCCGGGGCGGGGATCTGCTGGACGGCATTCATGAAGTTGGGGTCAAAGGGCTTGCCCAGCACCTCGATCTCCTCCACGTGGAGGTTCTGCAGTGCCTTGGCGGCCTTATCCAGCGTCATGGTCACGCCCTTCTTGTAGTTCTCGTCGGTGGTGGGAGCATTTGCTGCCATCTCCAGCGTATCCAGGATGGGGATGATCTGATTCACGGCGAAGGACACGCCATCGTTGAACTTCTGGTCGGCCTCACGGGTGGAGCGCTTGCGGTAGTTCTCATACTCGGCAGCCATCCGGAGCAGCTGATCCTTCGCCTGTGCGGCGTTCTTCTCAGCGGCATCCAGCTTTGCCTTCACGGCGTCCATCTCACGGGCTTTCTTGTTGAACCAGCCGTCTTTCTTCTTTGCGTCGGCAGGCTCTGCTTCAGCTTCCTTTTCGGGGGCTGCGGCGGTCTCGGGCGCTTCCTGAGTCGCGGCGTCCTTGGCGGGTTCCTTTGCTTCCTGCTCCGGAGCCTCCTGTGCCGTCTTCTTTGTCTCTTCGCTCATTCCAGGTCCTCCTTATAGATCACAGTCCGCCGGGGTGCGGCCATCTGCGGGGTATCTTTTTGTTTGCCGCTCATGCCTTCGCCAAGCTCGTCGGCGAAGAGGTGAAGCAGCGGCATCAGCTTCTGGAAAGGCATCCGGGTGGGGCCGATGAGGGACACCGTGCCACACAGCCCGCCGCCTACCAGATAGCGGTCACTGACGATGCACAGACCGGGGATCTGAGGTTCCAGATCCTCGCCCAGCAGCACGCTCTCATTGCGCTTTGCCGGGGGTGCGATGATGCGGGCGGCCTGTTCCTCGTCGTTCAGCAGGGTAAGGATGTCGCCCACCCTGCCGTCCAGCTGAGGCCAGTCCAGCAGGTGCTGCTCACCGCCCAGAAATACATGGGGCTGAGCGGAATCCTGCAGGATGGCGGCTGCGGCGCTGATGACAGGCACCAGCTCCGGGTCGATCTGGCTGCACATCTCAGCCAGCATCCGGGCGGAGAGATCCACCGGTGCCACAAAGGTCAGGTTGCGGTTGAGCAGCGCGGCCAGTGCAGCGGCATCATCTCTCGACAAGCCGGTGCGGACCCGCGCCACACGGGTGCGGACGTAACCGGCTGTGGTGACAGCCAGCACTGCTGCGGCGCTGCGGCCCACCTGAACGACTTCGTAGTGTGCCACGCACAGATCCTCAGCACAGGGTGTGCTGACTGCTGCGGTGCAGCCGCTGATGGCGGCCAGCGCCTTGGCAGCGCCCTGCGCCAGCTTTTCAGGTTCATGGTCAAGGCTGGCGAAAACGGCTTCGACGCGGGCCCGGGTCACCCGGTCCAGCGGCTGGTCGTCCGTCAGCAGATTATCCAGATAATAACGGTAGCCTTTGGCACTGGGGACACGGCCCGCGCTGGTGTGGGGCTGCTCCAGCAGACCCAGCTTGGTCAGCGCCGCCATTTCGTTGCGCAGCGTGGCGCTGGACACCGCCATGTCAAAGTAGTTTGCCAGCACACTGCTGCCCACAGGCTCGCCCTCGAGGCCATACAGCGCCACGATCGCCTGCAAGACTCGCTGCTTGCGTGCATCCATTGTCATAGCGCCTGCCTCCTTTTGGCTTTTGTTTTTCTTTAGCACTCCTTCTTCCTGAGTGCTAAGACCATTATAATCAAATTTTCTGCGCTGTCAATAGGTTCTCAAAAAAGTTTAGAAAGATTCATAATTCTGTCATAAACAAAGGCGGAGCGCCCACCCCGCGGCAGGCGCTCCGTCCCCTTATTATAATAATGTTTACTCCTCCATCTGCTTTGCCAGGAACGCTGCCGCCACAGCCACGGCCTTCTGCTGAGCCGGGTCGGGCTGCTGGGTGCGGTCATCGGCCAGCAGGCCCACCGCCCCGGTGACATCCCCCGCCGCGACGATGGGCCAGGCGCAGAGCAGCGGGCGCAGGGAGCCCTCGCAGGGCAGCAGCACATGGTCGGGGTCGCCCTCACTGAGGTAGGGCTTGCGGGAATCCATCACCTTTTCCAGTGCCTGACTGATGCTTCGGTCAGCCAGGTCCCGCCGGCCGGGGCCGGCGGCGGCCAGCATACGGTCGCGGTCAGCCACAAAGGCCGTGAGGGCAAAGCTTCGGCTCAGCACCTCCACATACTGCACAGCCACCCCCTGCAGCTCCCCCACCGGGGAATACTTCTTGAAGATGACCTCTCCCTCTCCTGTGGTGAAGATCTCGAGGGGATCGCCCCGGCGGATGCGCTGGGTGCGGCGGATCTCCTTGGGGATGACGACCCTCCCCAGCTCATCGATGCGGCGGACGATTCCGGTTGCTTTCATCTGTGTACCTTCCTTCCCATTCATTTTACGGTACAGTTATTATGTGGAAGCAGAAGGGAAATATACACTCCACCGTCCTGCCTTTGCCATCCCCTCAGTGGACACCGGCCCCCGGCTATGCTACAATGGCACTATCGGAAAACAGGAAGGACGGACAGACCATGCAGCATATCCTCATTTTGGGCGGCGGAGCCGCCGGGCTTGCCGCCGCGCTGGCAGCGGCACAGAGCGCGAAGGGCGGCGCAGCCATCACGATACTGGAACGCAACCCCAAAGCAGGCAAAAAGCTGCTGGCCACCGGCAACGGACGCTGCAATCTGGACAACCGGGACATCCGCCCCGAATGCTACTTCACCAGCAGTCCCAAAGCGCTGGCCCGGCTGCTGGCCGTGGTGAACGATGCCGCCCCGCTGGCATGGTTCGAACAGCTGGGGCTTTATCCCCGCACTGACGAGGCCGGGCGGGTCTACCCCTACTCCAATCAGGCCGCAGACGTGCTGGCCCTGCTGGAACATCACCTGGCCCGCTTGGGCGTGGAGGTGCGCACGGGCTGCACCGTCCGGAGCCTGAGCCAGAGCCGGGGCGGATACGCGGTGCAGTTTGAGACCGAAGCAGGCCCGGAGACCCTGCGGGCCGACGCCGTCATCTGCGCCATGGGCGGTGAGGCCGGACCGCAGTTCGGCACGGACGGATTCGGCACCCGGTTTGCCGCTCAGTGCGGCGGGCGGATGGCTCCGCTCTACCCCTGCCTGACGGCTTTGCAGGTGGCCCGCCCCCGCAAGACACTGGCCGGCATCCGGGCCAAGGGCTGCGCCAGCCTGCTGGATGGCACGTCGGGCCGCGTCCTTGCCCGGGAAATGGGTGAGGTGCAGTTCACAGATTACGGCCTTTCCGGCATCTGCATCATGCAGCTCTCGGGCCTGCTGGCCCCGGGCCGGGGGCCGAAACAGCCCGTGGTGGCACTGGACCTCTTCCCCGCCCTGAGCGAAGCGGAACTGGCTGACCTGTTTGCCCGCCGGGCCGGACTGCTGGGCGGCGGCGCGGCTGAGTTCTGGCTGGGCCTGCTGCCTGCAAAGCTGGGCCGGGCCCTCTGGGCAGACGCCGGTCTGCCGGAGAATACTTCTGCTCTGCCGACCGGCATCTGGCAGAAACTTGCCGCCACGGCCAAGAACTGGCGGTTCGAGGGTCTGACCCCCTGCGGCTGGAAGCAGGCCCAGACCACCGGCGGCGGTCTGCTGCTGGACGAGGTAGAGGATGATTTCCAGTTCCGGGGCTGTCCGGGGCTCTACTTCGTGGGCGAGACGCTGGACTGCGCCGGGACCTGCGGCGGCTATAACCTCCACTGGGCCTTTGGCAGCGGCATCACGGCGGGCCGGGCGGCAGTGATGGGCGGACATATGAAACGGCCCAATGCTGAAAAAGCAGCGAAGGGGCAAAAGAAAAAGAAGCGGTGAAATATCACTGCTTCTTGCAAATCTCTATTTTATATGTTGTCCTGTATCCAAAAGGCGCTGTCTGTAATACAGCGGTCATGCTCTCTCCCGGTGCTGTTATCATTCCGCACCTCGGAGGCGTCTGATTTTTGTCATCCTCCGAGGGTTTGAATGTTTCTGCATAAAAACTCAAAGGAGGAGTCTGTTATGACTGTTTTGAATACCTACAGAAACGGCACAGCGAAAATTTCATAGTGATAGCAAAAAGGCCCTTCCTCGCGGAAGAGCCTTTTTGTCATATCTTATCTCTTAAAGGAGAATCACACTGCCCACGCCCACACGGGCAAGCTGAGCATGGACAACAAGGTAGTAAAGATGACGCAGCGGGTAGCAAAAGGTGCATCGCTGTCATACTTGGAGGCGAAGATGGCCGCCGTTGCACCGGCGGGCATTCCGCTCATCAGGACGCTGACGCCCAGCGCCGTAGGCTCCAGATGGAGCAACAGGCCCACGCCCAGTGCCGCTGCGGGCAGCAGCACGAGCCGCAGCACACTGAACGCCACCGTATCCTTATTGCAGATGGTGCGCAGGGGCACATCTGCCAGGATGGTGCCTACGATGAACATGCTCACAGCCGAGTTGCAGTTGCCGATGTACTTCACCGCACTGGTGATGAACTCCGGAGGCCGCAGGCCGGTAAGCATACAGAACAGGCCCAGATAGACCGCCACGAGACAGGGATGGGTCAGCACATTTTTGAGGACCTTTTTCTTATCTGTCTCGGCGTCTGCCACAAAATACGTCGTGCCCACCGACCACATGACGATGCGCATGGGGATGAGGAACATGGAGGTGTAGAGCACACCCACTTCATTGTAGATGCCCTCGGCGATGGGGTTGCCGAGGAAGCCGCTCATGGGCACGATGGTGCAGTATTGCAAAACTTTCCGCTGCTGAGGCGGATAGCGGTTGAAGATAAATTTGTTGAGCACCAGACAGAGCACCTGCATGATGACCGCGCTGACCAGCAGCGCCGCACAGGAGCGGAAGATATCTGCGTCGAAAGCGATGAGATAGGACTTGAAGATGTTGCAGGGGATGATGACATTGATGCACAGGTCGGAAAGGCACTTTTTGCCGTGCTCATCCACGATGCCCTTCTTTTTCACCAGCAGGCCGACCAGAATCATGATGAACAGGGTCAGCTGTAAACTCGCCAGATCAAGAAAGCTCATGCCAACTACATCCCCTTTCACAGTCTTATGCCTTCTGCCGGGGCTGTACCCCGGACACGGGGCAGCTTGCTTTCTTTGCTATTAGAATACAACGTTTTCCCTCTCTTGTAAAACTGTTAAAACTGGTGTAAGCTACAGGTAGAATTTGTAGGAGGCCTTGTCATGAATTTTGATTCTCTGGAATACTTTTCTGTGCTGGCCCAGGAGCGCAGCTTCACCCGCGCCGCCGAGCTGCTGCACATCACCCAGCAGTCCCTTTCCTCCCACATCGCCGGGCTGGAAAAGGAACTGAACTGTCAGCTGGTGGTGCGGCGCATCCCGCTGGAACTGACCTATGCCGGCAAGACCTTCCTGCGATATGCGGAGGACATCCGCCGTTTGCAGCACACCATGCAGCAGGAGCTCTGCGACATCTCCCAGAACCAGAAAGGCGAACTGCGGGTGGGCATCGCCTTCACCCGCAGCCATGCCATCCTGCCCCGTATCATCACGGCATTCCAGCAGGAGTACCCGCAGGTAGCCGTCACCCTCACCGAGACCACCAACAGCACCCTGCAGAAACTGGTCATCGACGGCACCATCGACCTCGCCATCGGCGAGTTCTCCAAGACCTCTCCGGAGATCGCCGCCGAGCCTTTTTACGATGAGCGCATCGTCCTCTGCATCTCCAAAGAGCTGCTGACCCGCTGCAGCATCGACTTTGCCGCCAATGAAGCAGAAATGCGCGGAGGAGACCTCCGCGCATTGCAAAACTGTCCTTTTGTTCTGGGCACCTCTGAGAGCATCGCCGGACGCATCGGCCGGGAGATGCTCCACCGCACCGGCATCCGGCCCACCATCCGCGCCTATTCGGAGAACCTCGAGACTCTGCTCTCCCTCTGCGAAAAGGGCGTCGGGGCCTGTTTCAGCCCCGAGAACCTGCTCCACACATCCCTCTCGGAAGAGCAGCTCCACCAGATGTATATCCTCTGCTTCGACGAAGGGGCATCCTATCCCATCCGCTTTGGCTACCTCCGCCGCCCCTATCAGTGGAGCATCATTCAGGAGTTCATCCGGGTCGCCCGGGAATATCCGGGCTGAAACTCAGAAGCTGTTTTCGTAAGCGGGGCGCGCCGGACGACGAGAATTTTTTGCGTCCAGCCAAGGCGATTTTCCGCAGCGCTCCTGACGGATCGCAAGGGAAAGCAACGCAGGATGGGAGCAAAAAGGCCGTCCGGGCTGTGGCAATGCTTATGAAAACGGCTTCTCAAAGGTCAACCGCATTGTCCCACGCTGCGGCTTCGGCGGCTGCTTCAGCCTCCTCTTCCTTCTGATACTCTTCAAAGGCCGACCACATGGGCTCGACGTTCTGATTCCCAACCTTCCGGTCGAAGTAGTTCTTTGTGATGTCGATGACCGTGCCCGAGAGGGTCAGCACCGCGATGAGGTTGGGGATCATCATGAGGCCGTTGAAGGTATCGGAGAGGTCCCACGCGAGACCCAGCTTCATGGTGGCGCCCGCAACGGTCATGCCCACGAAGATCACTTTATAGATGCGGCTCCCCGCCGTGCCGAAGAGATACTCCACTGCCTTGGTGCCGTAGTGGCTCCAGCCCAGCACCGTGGAATAGGCGAACAGCAGGATGGACACCGCAATGAACTTGGGGCCGAAGCTGCCAAAGGCCGCGGTAAAAGCCTGACCCACCAAGGCGTTGTCCTGTACGCCTGCGAGGACAGCACCGCTCTTGATATCCACCACGCCGGTGGTGAGGATGACGAGAGCCGTCAGGGTGCAGACCACGATGGTATCTGCGAACACCTCAAACACGCCCCACATGCCCTGATGCACCGGCTCTTTCACATTGGAAGAGGAGTTGACCATGACGGCAGAGCCGAGACCGGCTTCGTTGGAGAAGGCACCTCGCTTGAAGCCCCAGGTGATGGTCTGGCCGATGCCGTAGCCCAGCGCACCGCCGCCCGCAGCGTTGAGGTGGAAGGCGCCCTTGAAGATGGCTTCCAGTGCTGCCGGGATGCTGCCCGCGTGCATGACCACGATGATGAGGGCACCTGCGATATAGAACAGCGCCATGACCGGCACCAGCTTCTCGGTGACAGCGGCCACCCGCTTCAGGCCGCCCAGAACGATGAGGGCTGTGACCACCATTAGGGCAAGGCCGGTGGCGAGGTAGGGCGTGTGGAACGCTGCATTCATGTTGCCGGCAATGGAGTTGATCTGGCTCATGTTGCCGATGCCGAAAGAGGCCAGGATGCAGAAGCAGGCGAACAGGACGGCCAGCACTTTGCCGATGGTCTTGCAGCCGGGCTTTGCGCCCAGACCGTCGGTCAGGTAGTACATGGCACCGCCGGACCACTCCCCCTTTTCGTTCTTGCGGCGGTAGTAGACGCCCAATACGTTCTCTGCAAAGCTGGTCATCATGCCCAGCAGGGCCATGACCCACATCCAGAAGATGGCACCCGGGCCGCCTGCCACGATGGCGGTGGCCACGCCGACGATGTTGCCGGTGCCGATGGTGCCCGCCAGTGCCGTGCACATGCTCTGGAACTGGCTGATGGCCATATCCTCTTTGTCCGTATGGGCCGTGACGTCCTTATTGGTAAAGATGGCCCCGATGGTATGCTTCATCCAGTAGCCCACTTTCCGGAACTGGAAAAATCCGGTGCAGACACTGATCCACAGACCGGTGCAGAACAGCAGCGCCAGACCAAAAGGCCCCCAGACAAAGCCGTTGATCACACCGTTGACTTTTGTGATGATCTCTACCATATCAAATCCCCCTCTATCGTTTCAAACAAAAGCGGGCAGAACCTTTTTCCAAAGGCTCTGCCCGCAAAAAACTCAGCTTATGACGCCGCGCAGGGCGTTTTTCCTGCGCAATAGACGCTGCTCTGTCCTTTTGCCTGAGAGATCGGCCCTCGCGGCCTTACACCTTCGGCACCCGCCGCAGCGGGCTTCTCCAGAGTGGCACACCCGGCACCCGGGCGGCACATCTTGTTCCTGATATCAGTCTCTGTCCTGTGCACAGCTGTACACGACAAAAAACTTTATCACATTTCCGACCCCTTTGCAAGAGTCCAGGACTATTTTATGCCCGGATTTCATCTTTGATGTCCGCAGATGAATTTTAATACGGTATGACTTCTTCTGCTTTTTCTGTTTCTGCATAAAGCGGCCCTCGCCGGGCCATGCTTTCTGCAGTTTTTTGTTCAGGAGGAGCCGGATGGATACACGAGGATGGAGACCCTTCTGGGCCGCACTGCTGGCGGCTCTTCTGGTACTGCTGCCACTGGTGGGCGGCACGGTACTGCTCACCCGCCGGGCGGTGCGCAGCCGGCTGGCGTCCCGCTCCCAGAGCGGCGTTCCTATCCGCCAGCCCAAGGAAGAGAACCGGCTGTCCCTGCTGGTCTGCCGGGCTCCCACCGACACCACAAGGCCCGGCTTCCTTCTGCTCTACCTCAACGCCAGCCAGAACTGCATCCGGGCGCTGGCCCTGCCGGGAGAGATTCAGGTGCCCTTCGGAAACAGCACATCCTCCCTCACCGACTGCTACCGCGCCGCCGGCCCGGCCCGCTGCCGGGAGGCCCTGCTGGAAACACTGGCCCTGCCCGAAGACACGCACTATCTTGCCTTATCCCCGGCGATACTGGAAGCCATCGCTGACCGGTACGGGATGCTGCGGGTGGGGTTCTCCGGGGCGCTCACCGCCGAAGAGCTTTCCCGCACCGGGGGTAGTGCCAATGTACAGGCCCTCTCGGCCCGGGAGGCCGAAGCTCTTCTGGACCGGATAGACGCCGACAGCAGCATCTCTCCGGAACATAAAGCTGCTGCCCGGGCAGCGGTGTGGGATGCCTTTTTCCGGCAGGAGCTTGAACTTCTGCCCTCAACCCTGCCTGCCGCCCTGCGGGCCCACAGTTCCAGCCTGCTCACCGACCTGACGGCCCAGGACCTGCTGATTCTGGAAGAAACGCTGGAATTTCTGGCTGACCGGACTGCCGACATCCGTACCGGAGCTCTGCCCGGCCTCTGGGATGCAGATACCGGGAGCTACTCCCTGACCGATGCTTCCCGGGCGGCGGTGCAGACCCTTTTCAACGTTTCGCCCACCGAGGCACAGCTCTCATCGGCCAGCGAGCCGTAACCCAGCACCAGCGTGCCCGTCCGCTCTGCGCTGCCGCTGCCGGTGAGGTCGTAGTCGCTCAGGAGGCTGAGCCGGACGCCCTCGGCCTCGGCAGCGGCCCGGAGAGCGGCATCCGGAGGAGGGTCCCGGAGCTGGGCCAGCAGATGCAGGCCGGTGTGCAGTCCGGCAAGGCGAAGTTCCTCCGGGCCAAAGGCGGCATTCAGTGCCGCCGCGAGGGCATCCCGCCGGGCCTTGTAGGCCACCCGTTCCCGGGCCAGATGCCGGGTAAAATATCCCCCTGTGATGAACCGGGCCAGCGTCTGCTGCTCAAAGCGGCTCACGGTGCCGGAATAAAGCCGGTACTTGGCGTGCCAGGCAGGCAGGAGCTGCTCCGGCAGCACCATGTAAGCGATACGAATACTGGGAGCCAGACTGCGGGAGCAGGTAGAGAGGTAGACCACCGGGCCGTCGGCCCCCGCCATTCCCTGCAGGCTGGGCAGGGGCCGGGTGTCGAAGCGGAACTCAGAATCATAGTCATCCTCAATGATATACCGTTGTCCCGGGCGGCGGGCCGCCCAGTGGAGCAGTTCGGCCCGGCGTCCGGCGGGCATGGTCACGCCTGTGGGAAACTGATGGCTGGGGGTGACATAGCAGACCACCGCCCCGGAGGCCGACAGGGCCCGGATGGAGAGGCCGTCTTCGTCCACCGGCAGGCAGCAGCAGGACACGCCGTTGTTTTCCAGCACCTGCCGAGCCCGGGGGTAGCCGGGGTTCTCCACCGCCGCAGGCCCGGGCAGCAGCGGGGCCAGCAGGCCCAGCAGGTATTCCAGACCGGCCCCCACGATGATCTGATGCGGGCCGCACCGCACGCCCCGATACTCTTCCAGATAATCCGCCAGTGCCTGCCGCAGGGACAGGTCGCCCCGGGCGTCGCCGTGGGTCAGCAGCTCCGGCGAGGAATAGAGCAGCTCTTTCTGAAGCCGCGCCCAGGTTCGGAACGGGAACAGCCCCGGGTCCACGCCCCGGGTGGAGAGGTCATACCGGACAGGCCGGGGCGGCTCTTCCGGCGGCGGGGGCGGCACAGCGGGAGCAGACGTTTCCAGCCTGCCGGGCAGGGCCAGATATTCCTGTACATAAAAGCCGCTGCGCTCCCGGGCTTCCAGATACCCTTCCGCCGCCAGCATCTGATAGGCGGCATCCACTGTATTCACCGACACCGACAGTTCCGATGCCAGCCGCCGCTTGCCAGGCATCCGCGTCCCTGCCGGGAGGACGCCCGACCTCATCTCATCGGCAAGGCTGCGGTAGAGCTGTTCGTAGAGCGGCACACCGGATGCAGCGTCCAGCGCCGTCGTCAAATGGACCATAAAACGCCCCTCCTTTTCGGGCAGTGCGTCAAACTGACCCCATAAAAAATCTACGTTCTGGGTATTTGCACAGTGTCAGTTTTGCGTATAATAGGAGCATACCCGCAAGAACCAAAAAAGTCAATCGGTCTTATGGGTTTTTGTGAAATTGGAGGGAAAATCATGTCAACCACCGCAATGTGGCTGCTGCTGGCAGTCGTTGTCATCGTTATCGTCTTTGCAAGTGTGCTCTATAAGCGCACCTTCACCGTCCATGAGCTGGCACTCACCGGCGTCATGGCTGCCCTGAGCCTTGTGGCCTATCTGTTCTTCCGCATCCCCTTCTACGGCGGCTCTTCGTTCCATCTGGGCAACACCTTCACCGCCCTGACCGCCCTGCTGCTGGACGGCGTCTCCGGCGGTCTGGCCGGTGCCATCGGTCTGGCTCTGGCCGACATCCTGGCCGGCGACCCGGGCTATGCCGTCACCACCTTCGTCCTGAAGTTCATCATCGGCATCACCTGCGGCGCTGTGGCCCACAAGGTGTTCAAGCTCCGTGAGCTGGACAGACACACCCCCGGTTATCTGGTCAAGGTGACGGCTTCCGCTGCTTCCGGCCTGCTGCTCAACGTCCTGACCGACCCCTTCCTGGGTTATTTCCGCAATGTGTACATCTTCGGTCAGGAGTACACCGTGGCACAGGCCCTGACCAAAATCGCCGGCGGCGTCACTTTCGTGAACAGCGTGGCTTCCACCGTCTGTGTCGTCATCCTGTATCTGGCTCTGCGCCCGGCTCTGGAGCGTGCAAACCTGCTGCCCAAGGCTGAGAAAAAATAATCAACTTCCATTCCTGTCTGATGTACTCATAAAGCAAAAGAGGCATCTGCCGCGCGGCAGATGCCTCTTTTGCTTATTTCTTTTCAAATACAAGGAACCGGAAGGAGATATTGGTGGTCAGTTCCGGTAAAGCCGCGAGACGGGCTGCGCCGTCCCGGGGCGTTTTCCAGTAGTAGGGAGTCATGGCGAAGAGAGCTTCCAGCTGCCCGGCAGGCACTGTGATGGTGCCGGACACTTCCCGCTCTCCGATGGCCTCGAACCCCGGGTACTCCACCTGCTGCACCGGGTTCTTATAGGGCTTCTCGTAGAGGACAGCCTTCATCTGGAACAGATGTTCCGGGCCGGGCACGGCATAGATGAGCCGCCCGCCGGGGCGGAGCACCCGCAGGAACTCCTCCTGCGCAAAGGGCGAGAAGCAGTTGAGCAGCAGGTCCGCCCAGCCAGTACGCACCGGCTGATGGAAGCTGGACGCCACGGCATACTGTGCACCCGGCAGAGCCTTTGCCGCCAGACGGACAGCGGGCTTTGCGATATCAAAGCCCGCCAGCTCCAGCGGCCGGCCTGCGGCCTCGAACTGTCCGGCGATGCACCGGTCATACCAGCCCTCGCCGCAGCCCGCATCCAGCAGATGGAGCGGCTTTTTCTCCGCAGGCTGGCCGTACGCAAGGCACAGTTCCCCCAGTGCCTGCCCGAAGATGCCATAGTAGCCCGCGCTCAGGAAAGCGCGGCGGGCGGCGACCATCTCTTTGCTGTCGCCGGGGGCTTTGGTGCGGGTGTTCTGCACCGGCAGCAGATGCCAGTAGCCCTCTTTTGCCCGGTCAAAACTGTGGCCGGAGGGGCATTTCAGTGCGTTCTCCCCGGAAAGCGGCGTGCCGCAGAGCGGGCAGCGCCACGGGGCAAATCCCTCTGCCATCACACTTCCTCGCTGTGGTCCTCGATGGGAGCAGTAGCACCGCCGTGGGCGTTCATATACTCCTCAAAATTGGTGAACTTCTGCTGGGGCGGGCGGCGGCTGATGAGCACAAGACCCGGATCCTCGTCTTTCACCGGGGCATTGCTGCGGCCCCGGTTATTGCGGGGCTGCTCTGCTCTGGGAGCCCGGGGCGCACGGCCTGCGCCGGCCTGCTCGTTTCGGTTATTGTTCCGGCCATTGCGGCCCTCATTGCGGGAGCCGTTCTGCTGGGTAGGCTGAGCCGGACGGGCGCTGCGGGGATTGCGGCCTGCACCATTGCGATTGTCGCCGCCCCGCTGGGCCGGCTGGCGGTTCTGGTTGTTCTGGGCTGCGGAGGGGATATTCTGAGCCGGAGCGGAGGCCGCTGCGCCGTTCTTCTTGGCGGGGCGCAGCGGAGTTGCCTCCGGAGCACTCACAAAGTGGGGGTCGAACTTGGGCTGGGCATTGCTGCCGCGGCCTGCGCCCTGTGCCGGGGCATTGCCTTCGCGGCGGGGGCGGCTGTTATTATTACGGCGGTTGTTCTCGCGTCCGCCGGGAGTGCGCTTATTTTCATCCATGAGTCGTTCCTCTTTTGCTTCGATTTTGGGGGCCTTCTGTTTTTTGGCCGCAGAAGGCTTGACTGTCTCCTGCTTTGCAGGGACAGCTTTGGCGGCTTTCGCCGTCTTGGGAGCCGGTGCAGGCTCTGCCTTCGGTTCAGCGGCAGGCTGCCCGGCTTTGGGCTTGCGGCCCCGCACCGGCGGGGCTGCTTTTACGGGGGCGGGCACGCCGTCCCAAGGGTGGCCCGACACCACCGGGATCTTCCGGCGGTTCAGTTTCTCGATACCTGCCAGATATTCCATCTCTTCCGGGGCACAGAAACTCACTGCTGTGCCGTCTGCACCGGCGCGGGCGGTGCGGCCAATGCGGTGGACGTAGGTCTCCGGCACCTCGGGCAGGTCGTAGTTGAACACATGGGAAAGCTCGCTGATGTCGATGCCACGGGCCGCAATATCGGTGGCCACCAGCACCTTCGTCTTGCCCTCCTTGAAGCCTTCCAGTGCGGCCACACGGGCGCTCTGGCTCTTGTTGCCGTGGATGGCCGCGGCAGTGATGCCCTGCTTGGTGAGGTCTTTGGCGATCTTATCCGCGCCGTGTTTGGTGCGGCTGAACACCAGCGCATTCTGCACCGGCGGGTCCAGGTTCTTGATGAGCCAGGGCAGCAGGAATTTCTTATTGCCCTTCTCCACGAAATACAGGCTCTGCTGGATGCGCTCCACGGTGCTGGACACCGGGTCCACCTTGACGAAGGCAGGGTCGTGGAGGATGCCTCCGGCCAGCTGCTCGATCTCCTTGGGCATGGTAGCGCTGAACATCAGGTTCTGGCGCTGGGCAGGCAGCTTGGCGATGACCTTCTTCACGTCGTGCACAAAGCCCATATCCAGCATCCGGTCGGCCTCGTCCAGCACGAAGACCTCAAGGTTGGAAAGGTCGATATAGCCCTGCCCGATGAGGTCATTCAGACGGCCCGGGCAGGCGATGAGGATATCCACGCCCTTCTTGATGGCTTCCACCTGCGGGGTCTGGCCCACGCCGCCAAAGATGACGGTGCTGCGCAGTTTGAGGTACTTGCCGTAGGCGGCAAAGCTCTCCCCGATCTGGAGTGCCAGTTCCCGGGTGGGGGTGAGGATGAGGGCGCGGATAGCTCCCTTTTTGCGGGGTGCGGAGGCGCTCAGCCGGTCGAGCATGGGCAGCGCAAAGGCTGCGGTCTTGCCGGTGCCGGTCTGGGCGCAGCCCATCAGGTCGCGGCCTTCCAGCACCGGCGGGATGGCGGCAGCCTGGATGGGCGAGGGAGTTTCATAGCCCGCCTCACTTACGGCTCTCAGCAGGGGGGCGGACAGGTTCAGTTCGTTAAAAGTCATGGTACTCCTTGGTCATTCTTTGATCTTGCGGCACTCGATGTAATACCGCTTTTCCTCCGCATGACCCATGCTGAAGGTCTTGCGGGGCAGCACGCCGCCCATCACGATGCCCTTGAACAGGTCGCTCTTCTCGAAGGGCGGCAGCAGGAAGGCCACGCCGCCCTGCTTCGTCAGCGCACGGACAGCAGGCTCATCGTGGACATAGTCCACCCGGGCCTCGCTGTGGCGTGCCATAAAGTATTCGATAAATTCATCCACCGTACCCACAGTGAGGGGGGCAACAGGGTCTTCAAAGCTGAGGACATTGGCGATGTGGGGGCCTGCCAGCGTGAAGGCCTGCTGCTTGGAATCGCCGAAGCAGATGCCCGCCATATTGGCGTCGCTCCAGGCGATGAGGGCCAGCAGAACCGCGCCGCAGTCCACATTGAAGAGGACCCGGTGGATGGGCTCGATCTCGATGGCGGGAGAGTGGACATTGCACACCTCGGCCAGGCACCAGCGGGCGGGATGGTTCTCCCTCTCCTCCGGGGTCAGGGTAGGCTTTAGCTCCTCCCAGCAGGCTTTGGCTGCGGCCAGCGAATGGTTGCCGTCGCCCACGGCAAGGGTCAGGGGCTTTGCGCCCTTGGCCTGCGGATACTTGGCATCAAAGGCATCCTGACTGCCCAGAGCGTTCAGGGCAGCGTCGATCTGGGCCAGCATGGCCGGGTCTTCCACGGCCCAACCCGCGATGTGGCCGCCGCCCTGCATCAGCTCCCCCTCGTAGAGCTTTTTCAGCTCGTTCTTCCGCGCACCGATGGGCTCGATGAGGGTGCAGCCGGGGTCATCGGCCAGCATCATGACGTGGGGCGTTTCCAGTGCGGCACCCCGGCGCACTGCCATCCGGGGCGGGATACGTTCGGTGACGGTGCGCTCGCTGGGCCGGATGGCCGGACGGGTGCCCTTTTCGTAGCTGTAGGCCTCGAGGTCGATCTTGCCCACAAGGCCCTGACGCACCCGACCGCTCTGTTCGGTGCGCTCCACATAGACAAAGCCGTCCACTGCCCGGGTCAGCACATCGCGGGTGTACTCGTCCATGGCGGCGTGGATGCTCTCCACCCGTTCTGCAGCGTCCTTATCCTCGAGGTAGACCTCCGGCAGGATGAGCCGCAGCGTGCTGGGGCAGCTGCCCACAAGGGCGTCCGCGCGTTCCCAGTAGGCGCGGTCGCTGGTAAACTGGTCACAGGCCACACAGCCCCACTTCTCCAGAGGGATATCCTCTCTGGGCAGCAGGATGTGGGCCGGGCCGAAGCAGGATGCAGTTTTCATAACACATTCCTCACTCTCACTCTATCACAAAGGCCCGCAGTGCGGGTCATATTACTGGAAGAAACCCGCTGCGTCGTCCCAGATCACAGCGTGCTCTGTGCCGGCAGCGGTCAGTGCACTGGTCAGCTCCGTGCGGGCGGTTTCATCCATGGTCTGCTTGGCCGGCACTTCCACCACCAGATCCTTCACACCCAGCTCTGTGGCAGCACCGCCCAGCGTAGTGGCACCCTCCTGCACCTGACTCAGAGAGTAACCGTACCAGAGGGTCACGCTGCTCTCAAAGCGGGCATCCCAGGCGGCGATATCTGCGGCCAGCTGTGCGCTGCGGCCCAGACCGTTGGTCTCGCCGAAGTCCTGTTTGCTGTTCTGGGCCGAGGGGAACTGGACATTCTCCAGCAGCACATGGTCAAAGCCCATGCCGTGCAGCTCATCGATCAGGTCTCCGATGAACTGGACGGCGTCAGCGGAGTAGGGGTTCAGCCAGGGGTTGCCGCCGGCAGAAGCCTTGTTGTCCAGCCAGAGGTATTCCTGATTCCGGTAGCCGATGGCCATGCCGCGGTTGGCGCGGGCAGCCATGGGGTCGCGGAATGCGGCCAGCTTTGCCACCGGCACAAGGCCGTTGTCTTTCAGCACCGAAGCGATGCGGGCCGGGTCAAGGGACGCACCCTCGATGCTGCCAGCTGCTGCGGGCACCTGAGAGGGATACAGGATCTGACCGGTGCTGTCCTTCAGGGTGACGACAGCATAAGCCGCGCCCTGCTGGGCCAGCTGCTGGGCCGCAGCCTGCAGCGAAGCCTCATCCTGCACTGCAGAAGCATCCAGAACGGCCCAGCTGCCTGCCACGACGGCGTTGCCGGGAACGGTGGGTTCCGGCTCTGCTGTCTCGGAAGAGGCCGCAGACTCTGCCGCTGCCTCCGAAGACGCTGCCACGCTGGACGCCGCGGTTTCGGACGAAGCCGAGAGGTCGCGGTTGCGCACCACGGTATACCAGGTATGAGTGGCCCAGTCCAGCACGTGCGGTGCGGCCAGCCAGCCCACTACCAGCACGACCACCACCAGCACCACGATGCCGACGGCCTTTTTTGCCCAGTCACGGGGACTGTAAAAACTGCGGTGATACCGCTTGACCTTCTTATATTTTCCCATGATCGTCCCTTTCTCCTGCTTTCCTTACAGGATCACCGAGTGGCCCGTAAAACCATAGATCGCCAGTGCCAGCACACCGATGTAGATGAGGGTGATGGGCAGGCCCCGGAACGCCTCCGGGATGGCGTCGCTGTGGAGACGGCGGTCTGCCTCCGTCACCAGCATCACGGCCAGCAGATAGCCAAGGCCGCTGCCAAGGCCGAAGCCCATGGACTGTTCCAGTGTAAAACTCTGGGTGCGTGCCACCAGCACCGTGCCCAGCACGCCGCTGTTGACGGCAGCAGAGGGCAGGATGCGGAGCAGCTGACCGCCGTGTTTTTTGCCCCGGGCCGCCCAGAGCACCACGAACTCAAACAGGCTCACCACCGCCACACAGGCCAGATAGACCAGCGGGCGGAGCTGGGCGCTGTTGGGCTGGGCGGCGATGAAGCCGCCCGCATAGAACGACAGCGGTGCCACCAGCACCTGCGTCACACAGAGCAGCAGGGCGAACCACCAGCTGCTGGTGCGCTCGTCGCCCACCAGCTGTACCAGACGGGACACGCCCAGGCCCCGGGTGAACACTGCATTCTGGGCAAAGATGGCCAGAATGGCGTAGCTGAAAAATACGCCGACGGCCTGCATCACATCATTCATCAGGACCCTCCTCTTTCTGGCGGTAGACCGCCATGAGGCCCCGGGCCTCCGATGTCAGATACTTTTTCTGCTTCTTTGCCAGGGTGCGCCAGATGGCGCAGAGCACGCCCAGCACGATGAAACCGCCTGCCGGCATGCTTGCCATGGGCAGGACGGGGCGCTGGAGCAGCAGATGGTCGAACACCGTGCCGGCGGACAACCACTCCCGGACACAGCCCAGCAGCAACAGCAGCAGGCCGTAGCCGATGGTGATGCGTATGCCCTTGGAGAGGGCTTTGCGGGGCGTCTCCTGTACCCGGCCAAAGCGGTAGGTCAGCAGGGGCTCTGCCACCAGCATGGGCAGATAGATGCCCAGCACCAGCAGGCTGACGCCGAACAGGTGGTTCAGGATGGGGTAAACCAGCAAATAGACGATGGCACCGCTGCCGGTGTAGATGATGCTGCGGGGCAGCAGCTTCTTTTCCAGCTCTGCGTTCGAGGGATGCTCCTCCGTCAAGGGGAACAGACGGCTCAGCAGGCAGGCCAGCAAACGGGAGGGGGTGAGCAGCAGGGCCACGGCCACCGCCAGCATCAGGGCATTCTGCCCGTTGGTAGCAAGCACCACCAGCGGGGCAAGGCCCATGCCCTGCATGACGACGGGGTTGTTCAGGAACACACGGTCATGATGGGCAAACTTTTCCGCGTCGCGGACGATGAGTTCTGCGTCTTTGCGCTTCATTCTGCCCCCTCCTTCCGTTCTGCGCGATGGCGGCGCTGGCTCAGCTCATACAGGCGGACTTCCGTGCGGTCCAGCCAGCCGGAGACGCTGTTGACCACCAACAGGGCAAAGCAGACGCCCGTCTCATACACGCCAAAATACCGGAATCCCATGGTGACGATGCCCACCAGCACGCCGTAGAGGATACGGCCCCGCCGGTGGTGCGCACAGGTATAGGGTTCATTGAGAAGGAACACAGCACTGAAGAGCATGGCACCCGTCAGCAGCTCATCCCGCACGCAGCGGAGCCGGAACATCATACTGCCCGCGAGGGTGGCGTCGGTCAGGCCCAGCTGACGGGGGAAGAAGAAGACGATGAGGCCCGCCGTGATGAGAAAGCTCAGAGAGGCGCTCAGCTTCACGTCCTTCTGCACCCAGAGGAAGAGGGCACAGGCCAGCAGCACCAGCGCAGAGCCCGCCCCCATGGGGGCGGCATACTCGCCCAGCACCAGCGACAGGCCGCTGATGTTGATGAGGCCGCCGCTGCGCAGGGTATCCGAGATGGTGCTGGAGGTTGCCACGCCGGAGGCATCCCACAGGGGGATATCAGCGTAGGGGGACGGGTAGCGGAACACCTGCTCCGGCCAGGACACCGCAGCCACCGCATAGCCCACAGCAGCAGGATGGAAGGGGTAGCTGCCGTAGCCGCCGAAGACTTCCTTGCCGATGAGGACGCCCGACAGGATGGCCATGGCCAGAACATACCAGTCCACTGTGGCCGGCATCAGCAGGGCGATGACAAGGGCAAAGCTCTCGTTGGAGTAATCTTTGGGCTGGTACACCCGGCGGCGCAGCAGAGAGATGAGCCGGTCGCACAGGTTGCCCATCACCACGGCAAAGCAGCAGAGCAGCAGCGGGCGCAGGCCGTAGAGATAGCAGGAGACGCAGAGCAACGGGATGCACAGAAAGCAGATGTGCTTATAGTACCGGCCCGTGCGCTGCAGTTCTTCCTCCTGCTGCCGTATCAATGCTTCATCCATTCACTGTCCCCTTTCACAGCGCAGCCAGTGCGCGGACAGCGGCAGCGGGGTCGGCGGCACCATAGATGGCGCTGCCTGCCACCAGAACATCAGCACCGGCAGCGACACACTCGGGAGCAGTCTTTGCGTCCACGCCGCCATCCACTTCCAGCATGAACTTCAGGCCACGGCGCTGCCGCTCCGCGTTGAGCCAGCGCAGCTTGTCCAGAGCAGAAGTCATGAATTTCTGTCCGCCGAAGCCCGGCTCCACGCTCATGACCAGGACCAGGTCCAGCTGGTCGATATAATAGGCGATCTCTTCCACCGGGGTGTCGGGCTTGATGGTCATGCCCACCTTGCAGCCCAGGCCCTTGATGGTATCGATGGTCTCCTGGATATCGTCGTCGCACTCGATGTGGAAGTTGAGCAGGCTGGCACCGGCCTTGACAAATGCCTCGGCATACTGCTCCGGGTGGCTGATCATCAGATGGACGTCATAAAAGGCATCCGGCAGGGCCTTGTGCAGGCTCTTGAGCACCGGCACGCCAAAGCTGATGTTGGGCACGAAATGGCCGTCCATCACGTCGATGTGCAGCATATCGGCACCGGCATCCAGCACCATTTTGCAATCTGCACCAAGCTTGCTGAAATCTGCGGAAAGGATCGAAGGACTGATCTTTGTCATAAGAAACATCTCCATTTATAATTCAGAGAATTTTTGTTTTTGCATCATACCGCCGCCCCGCCGGAACACCGCCGGAAAACGTCGGCATGGTTACTCTTTAGTTTACATGAAAACGCCGAAAAAATCAAACCCGGCGCCGTCTTTTTCACGGAAAAGACGCAAAGCGCCGCTTTGTTCCCCCTTTCTGCAATGCAAAAAGCAGCCAGACCGCTCCTTGGGGGAGCAGTCTGACCGCTGCTTTTCAATCTACCGGCTTCATGCTGGCCGGGTCTTCCACGGCACCGGGGCGGCCGCTCTCATCGGGCAGGCGCTTCATGCCGCCGGGGTTAGGAGGCTGCACGGGCAGGGTGAACACGAACCGGCACCACTCGCCCTGCTGGCTCTCTACCCGGATCTGACCGCCGGAGAGGTTGACCAGCACCTTGCAGATGTTCAGGCCGAGGCCCGCGCCCCGGGCGTGAAGGCCCCGGGACTGGTCTTCCTTGTAGAAGCGCTGGAACACATGAGGCAGCGCCTCGGGGCTGATGCCCTGACCGGAATTCCAGATGGAGACTTCCACCTCCGGGCCCAGCTTCTCCACCCCGAAGCGGATGGTACCGCCTGCGGGGGTGAACTTGATGGCGTTGTCCAGCAGGTTATAGCACACCTGATGGATGAGGTCGGGGTCGGCGTAGACCAGCACCTTTTCGTCCATGGTCAGGCCGTCGATGTCGATCATGCCATCGTTGATGCGCTGTTCTGCCGAGAGGGCCACGCCGGTGAGGGTCTCCCAGATGTTGAACATCCGGGCGTTCACCTGATACTCGCCGCTCTCCAGCTTGGAGAGGTCCAGCATATTCTGGATGAGCCGGGCCAGACGGCCGGTCTCCTCGCTGACCAGCTGGAGATAATGGTTCTGCATATCCGGCGGGATGGTGCCGTCCAGAATGCCGTCGATGAAGCCCTTGATGGTGGTCATGGGGGTGCGCAGCTCGTGGGCGATGTTGCCCATGAACTGGCCCCGGGAATTATCGTTAGACTGGATGTTATCCGCCATCTGGTTGAAGGTGCGGGCCAGGTCGGCCACTTCGCCGTCGCCATCCACGCCTTCCACCCGGACGGACAGGTCGCCGCCGCCGAACCGCTGGGCGGCATCCGTCACCTTCTGCAGCGGGTCGGTGAGCTTGTGCATCATCATCTTGGTCAGCAGGCTGGCCACCAGAAGCATCAGGCAGGCAGACAGGAAGAAGTTGGAGAAGAACTCATTCCGGAAGTCCGTCAGCCGCTCACCGGAAGAGCAGAGGAAGAGATAGCCGGTGCGATCTCCTTTCTCGCTCCGCATCTCCCGCACGGCCACATAGCTTTTTTCGGTCAGCACACCGTCCAGCGTACTGAACAGGTGGTAGTTGCCCTTTGACTTGGCGGCTTTTTCCAGCACTTCCGGCTCCACCACATCGCCGGTCAGCTTTTCCGGCGTGGAGGCCAGCATCACATTGCCGTCGCTGTCGGTAAAGAACAGATAGACCTCTGCGCTCTCACCGATGATCTCCAGTTTGGTGTTCAGGGCTTCCAGCTCCTCACCCTCCGGCAGAGCAGCCTCCTGCACCAGATGAGACGCCGTGCGCTGTGCCACGCTGCACACTTCATCCAGTGCGTCGTACCGCTCCTGTGCAAAGTAGCGGCTGAACAGCACCAGCTCGGTGCCGCCCATGACCGCCGTGCCAAAGATGAGCAGGGTGCTCATAAGCGAGAAGAACGCCACCGAGATACTTTTGCGCATTATTGACGCACCTCGAATTTATAACCCACGCCCCAGACGGTCTTCAGCTCCCACTTATCGGAAGCGCCGGCCAGCTTCTCGCGCAGGCGCTTGACATGGACATCGATGGTGCGGCTGTCGCCGTAATACTC